>CAINHV010000294.1 GCA_903848965.1 uncultured Opitutia bacterium
GCGAGACCTTGAGCGCCTCGATCAATCCGGCGCGCCGGTGGCGCGGAGTCAGCCCGTCGAGGAAGGCGAAGTCGTTCACCACCGCGTGCGGCACGACGAAGGAACCGAGCCAGTTCTTCTTGTTGAAATAATTGACGCCGTTCTTCACGCCGAGCCCGCCGTCAGCCTGGCTGAGGCTCGTCGTCGGCAGGCGCACGAGAGGAATCCCGCGATGCGCCGTCGCTGCGCCGAAGCCGACCAGGTCGAGGACGGCCCCGCCCCCGACGACGATCACATAGGAGTGCCGGCAAAGCTTCGCTGCATTGATCACGTTCCACACGCGCTCGAGCTGGTGGAAATCGATCTTCACCGCCTCGCCGCCAGGCAGCTCGACCGGTTCCGCTTCGAGCCCGACCCGATCCGCGTGGGCGGCAAACCAGGCCTTCAATCGGGCGGCGAAGCCCGGCACGGCGGACTCCAGACCGGCATCGTAGAACACCACGGCGCGGGCGATTCCGCCGGGTTCCCGCGGCGTGAGGAGATCGGCCAGCACGGCGCTCCCGGGGGCAAAGACGTCACGCGTGAAAATCACGCGATGCTCGTGCCGCAGGGTGATGGGATAGGAAACGAGAGACGAAGACTCAGCCATGGACGGAACCCGCATTTAGCCGGCATCGCGCGCACGACAGCAAGGCCGCAGATCGGTGGGGTTGGCCACAAGAAGAGCCTGATTCAATCAGGCCAAACCTTTTGGCCGCAAAAAGGCACAAGAGTTCCGGGCTCCAATCCACCTGGAGCGGATCCGACCTCGGCGCAAGTAAGGTGGAGCGTACACCGCTCGCTCTGATGCGTTTGTCATCCATTAGATGACAAACTCGACCCAAGGCAGGAACTCACCCTGGCGCCAAGAGCGCCCGCGAGTGGAGTGCGTCGTGTAACGTATTGCGTTACAAAATCCGCGCTCCGCCGGTGGCTGCGAGCGTCAGCGAATGGCGCGACCGTAAGAAAGCGCGGCCGTGCTGGAGAGAATTTCTGCGCGGGCTTCGCATGAACCAGGCGTCTCAGAGGGCGTCCAACAGGTGACCTCTCTCGCCGCGGTGCGGCTGGAGCCACGAGCGCCGGCAAGTGGATCAAACGCCCGTCGTTCCACTCGCGGGCGCTCGTGGCTACGGGAACCGGGCCTTTTTAGACCGCCTCCCAGGCATGTTTTGGGGGACCCGCACTCGGGTCAAGCCGGCCACTCGCTCACGCTCGCAGCCACGGGCAATTCCTCGCGGGTCCACTCGCGGGCGCTCGTAGCTACCCGTTCCCTAGGTCGACGCCGCCAACCGCTGCGCCCAACGGCCCAGCGGAACCGCCGCAGCGCAGGCCAGCGCCGGGAGCCATGCCCCGACGAGCAAGAGCGCGACGGCATCGATCAACGGGATGAAGGCCAGGAGCCGGCCGACCGTGCGGCCGAGTTGCGCGGCCCGGCCCGCGGGCGCCTTGTATTCCCAACGGGCAATCAGGCTCAGCGTGACGATATAGACGAACAGCGCCGCCACCCACGCCTGAAACGCCGTCGTGGATCCATGGTCCGGCAACGACGCGAGCGTCACGGCGAGCAGCACGCGGCAGCCCGCCATCAGCACAACGGATCCGACCCAGCGTTTGTGAATCCAATTGTACGCAAGGATCGTCACCACCAGCGCCCCACCCCAGATGGCTGACGCGCCGAGCGACGCGAGGATCGCCAGTCCGGCGAGCATCTCGCCCGCGGCGACCCAGGCGGCGCCGGACCGCGTCACCGCGCCGCGAGGGATTGCGCGCTCGGGCCGGCGCTGCGCGTCGAAGGTGGTATCGGCCACGTCGTTGAACGTGGCGCCGCCCGCGTAGATCAGGCAACCGGCCAGCGCCGCGAGCGCGAAGAGTCCGGCCGGCGGCCACGACGGCACCACCGTCGACGCCAAGACCAGCGCGGCCAGGGCATTGCTGACGACCGACGGAAAATTACCCGCGCGGGCGAGATCAAGCCAGGGACGAAGGGACTTTGATCCGGGCAGACTCATTTCGTCGGCTCGCATGTAACCTGCCACGTGAGCGGCGGGGAAATCCCGGGGCACGCCGAACTGGCGGTCCCGGCGGTCACGCGCCGGGCTACAACAATTACGCCCATATCATGACCCCGCCTGCTTCGCGCATTGCGCCGCGAGCGACGGGTCGGCAAGGCCGCGCTGCGCGAGGGCGTCGAGCGTCCAGGCGTATTCGCGGACGAGTTGATCCTCGATTGGCAGCCGCAGCGCGGGCGGCAGGACCTCCCAGGTATACGTTTCCATCTCGAGATGCGTACAGGATCCGGGATGCGTCTTCAGCCAGTCGAGCGCCTCGATCAGATGATCGCGGGTGTCGCCGAGCGGCGCGCCGGGCGAGGCATGCAGCGGCACATGGAAATGCACGCGCCACTCGTCATCGGGCGCGGACGGCGTCGGATCGGCGAGCGCATCCGGCAAATCCACGTAACGGCGGCGTACCTCGTGCCCCGTGCCCACGACAACCTGGTGGAGGTAAACCGGCTCGACGAACGCCGCGAGCGCCGCACGGCCGGTCGCGTCGGGACGCACGCGCAGCGCGGAGCTGAGGTGCAGCTTACTCAGGCGGATGTCCGCGGCGGTGAGGCGATCGAGCGCGGCGGTGGCCGACTCGAATTCCACGCCGAGATGGCAGCAGTCGTAGTTCACGCCGACGTGGCGTTGCAGTCCCGCCGCCGCGCGATCGCTGGCGCGCCAGGCGGAGAAGAACTCCACGGTCTCAGCGCTCGTCTCGAACAGACACAACGGCTCGGGCTCGAGACCGAGATGCAGATCGCGCCCCGACTTTGCCGCGAGCTCGGCGATCGCGAGACCGCACGCGGTCAGGTTCTTGAAGATCGCCTGCCGCCGCGCGGGTTCGGCGGCGACGAAGGCCTTGAACGATGCCGGGACCGTGCTGACGCTGGCAGCGGCGCCGGGTGGCGTGAGCTGCACCAAGAGTTCGAAAAGCTGCCGGGTATAGGCAACGCGTTCGGGTGTAGACCAGTCGGGCGCATAGACCTGCTCCTTCACCCGCGTGCCGTGAAAGCTGCCGTAGGGAAATCCGTTGATCGTGAAAACGTAGCAGTCGTGTTTTTCCAGCCAGCGTTGGAAGTCCGCCAGGGTGCCCGGTTGGGCGAGTTCGGCGGCCGCGCGCTGGCCGAGCCGGAGCCCGATGGCGTAGCTGCGGTCCGGGGCCACGCGACGACGAACTGGGAGCACGTGGCGATCGAGCGCGGCGAAGGTCTCCGTCCAGTTTTCGCCGCGATGGACGTTCGTGCAGTAGGCGAGATCGAGGCCGGCGTTGAGCTTCATGAGGTTTTTGCTCCGCAAAAACCTGGGTCACTTTCCGCCCGGGGCGGAAAAATGAGGGGACTGGGAGAGAAAGCGGACGGGGTTGCGGAAGAGCACGGCGTCGACGAAGTCGTCGGAGTAGCCGCGGCGCCGCATCTCAAGCGCGGTCTTCGGCACCGCGAGCGGATCGCTGACGCCCCAATCGCAGGCCGAGTTCAGCCAGATTCGTTCGCGACCGCAGATCTCGAGCATGTCGACCGCGCGCGGTGGC
Source organism: uncultured Opitutia bacterium (assembly GCA_903848965.1). GTDB lineage: Bacteria > Verrucomicrobiota > Verrucomicrobiia > Opitutales > Opitutaceae > ER46. The sequence continues at coordinate 3,592 of CAINHV010000294.1, forward strand.
GAGGACTTGGAATCGGGATACAGCGTGATGCCCGCCCAGAATCCGGCATCGAGCACGCGCTGGATGGTGTGTTCCTCGACGTGATCGATGATGACCCGGCCGGGCTTCACGCCGCGGTGCGAGCGCAGGACATCGAGAATCAGGTTCGTGCCCTTGAGCTTGTCCTCGAGGTGCGGTGTGTGGACGAGGATCAGCTGGTTAAATTTCACCGCGAGATCGATGTGCTGCTCGAGCACGGCCATTTCATTCCGCGTGTTTCGGTTCAGCCCGATTTCACCAATGCCAAGCACGTTCGGCCGGTCGAGGAACTCCGGGATCATCGCGAGCACATCGCGGGCGAGACCAAGATCCTCCGCCTCCTTCGGGTTCAGGCAGAGCCAGCAATAATGCGGCAGGAGAAATTTTGCGGCGCGGGCCGGCTCGTACTCGGTGAGCTGGCGGTAGTAGTCGCGAAACCCGGCGACAGAACCGCGATCGAAGCCGGCCCAGAAAGCGGGTTCGCACACCGCCGCACAGCCGGCGGTGACCATCGCCTGATAGTCGTCGGTGGTGCGGCTCACCATGTGGCCGTGGGGTTCGATGTAACGCATCGGGATTATTTCCGCTTTGCGGCGGGCTTCTTTCGGTCCGGCCGCTGCCAGGCGCCGACCGCGGCCTTGCCGGTGGATTTTTCGTCGGGCTCGGTCGTCGGATCGCTCAGCGCCTCGAGGACCCGGCGGGCCCGCTCGGGGCGTCCGTCGACGAGCAGTTTTGCAGCCTGCCGCAGCGCCGCGCAACGGAAGTCATCCGCCGCGCCGTGCCGCTCGACGCGATCGAGGAAGGCGGCAACCTCGATCAACCGGGCGCGGACGGGAATGAACGCGTGGTCCACGAGCGCCTTCGCCGCAGCCGACGAGGCGCGTGGTGATTCCGCTGGAGGTTGGGCGCGGGACTTAGACACTGGAGAAGACGTAAATGACCGGATGTTCCGCAAAGCAACCCCAGACCTCGCGTGCCGCCCCTCGCGGCCGCGGCGCTGCCACCCATCCATGAAGCAAGACCTGATCCTGGTCGATGAGCGCAACCGGGCCGTCGGCTGGGGGGAAAAGGCCAACGTCCATCGAACGGGCCTGCTCCACCGCGCGTTCTCGATCTTCCTCGTCGATCCCAGCGGGCGGGTTCTCCTGCAGCAACGCAGCCGGGCGAAGTACCATTCGGGCGGCCTCTGGGCGAATGCCTGCTGCGGCCACCCGCGGCCCGGCGAACGCACGCTTCCGGCCGCACGGCGTCGGCTAGGCGAAGAGTTGAACACGCGGGCCAGCCTGCGCTTCGCCTTCCGGGCGCGGTACCGGACCGAACTGTCGAACGGACTGATCGAGAATGAAATTGTGTACGTTTACTTCGGGCTCGTGGCCGAGCCGATCATCCCCAACCCGGACGAGGTGGCAGCGGTCGTCTGGTTGACCCTCGCTGACCTGAAGGCCGATCTCGCGCGCCGGCCGCGGCAGTACGCCTACTGGTTTCGCTACTACCTGAAGAACCACTTCGCGGCGATTGCCCGGGCCGCGGCCCTGACGAAACGCGTATGATCCACCTTTCCGGACTATACCGCTATCCCGTGAAATCGCTGCGAGGCTGCGCCGTGCCCACGGCGGAGATCGATGCGCTCGGGCTGGCCGGCGATCGTCGTTTTCTGGTCGTGGACGAGACCGGACGCTTTCGCACGCAACGCACCCTCCCGCGCATGGCCTTGATCGCGACGGCACTGGACGCCGGGTCGCTCACGCTCTCCGCCGACGGGGCCGGGGCGATCTCTGTGCCGACGGCTTCCGACCCCGATGCCCCGCGCCGCGTGGTCAGCGTGTGGAAGAGCGAGAGGCTCCAGGCCGAGGACGGTGGCGAACTGGCGGCCGCGTGGCTCACGGATTTCCTCGGCGAGAAATCCCGGCTCGTCCGGATCGGCCGCGACTTCGAGCGGCCCGCCCTCAAGCCGAGCGCAGTGACGGGCGACCGCCTGAACTTTGCGGACGCCTACCCTTTCCTGATCGTGAGTGAGGCCTCGCTCGCGGAGCTCAACGACCGGCTCGTCGCCCAGGGCGAGGCCGCCGTGCCCATGAATCGCTTCCGGCCGAACTTCGTGGTGACGGGTTGCCCCGCCTTTGCCGAGGACACCTGGCAGCGGTTAAAGATCGGCGAGGTGACTCTTCGCGCCGGCGGTCCGTGCGGGCGTTGCGTGATGACGACCACGGATCAGGAAAC
>CAINHV010000295.1 GCA_903848965.1 uncultured Opitutia bacterium
CCGAGATCTACACAGGCGAAGACACTCTTTCCCTACACGACGCTCTTCCGATCTGGACAGAAAGTCACCACCAACTTTGAGTCCATGACGCTGGCCGAGTCGCGCCCGCTCGTGGTGCTGAACGATCTCGCCTATATCTCGAGCGGCCGGATCGCGCAGATTCCCGCCGGCAAGATCAGCGGCGTGCGCGACGAGAAGGAGCAGAAGGACTACATCTCGGTCTCCGACCTGGTCGCGGTGCAGGACAATTTCCTCGTCCGCGGCATCTGGCCCGGTGCCGGCGTCTGGGGCCGCGAGCCCGGCGAAATCGTCACCCCCGCGGATTTGCCCCGCCTGCCCGCCGTCGTGCGGGCAATGGCCGGGCGCTGAGGCGGGATTCTTTGGAGGGCCGAGCTCCGTCGAGGCCGGTTCATTGAGCGATCCAGGAGCGGCCTCGGCGGACCTCGGCCCTCCACCTTGATTGGGGCTCCGACGCGCTATGCCCTTATGTGGCCAAGCCAAGGACGAACCACGAGATCCGCCCATTGCGCCAATGATCCCCTGCCGCCACCGGTGCAAATCTCGCCCGCCCCGCCCCGCCGCTTTACTCCCCAAAAAATTTCCCCAACGTCCTGCCCATGCCTCCGCCGCCCTTTAGCTACCAGGATCCCATGCCGCTCGGTGCCGATGACACCGAGTACCGCCTGCTCTCCCAGGAGGGCATCAGCACAGCCACGTTCGAGGGCCGCGAGATCCTGAAGGTCGAACCCGAGACGCTCGCATTCCTCACGCAGCAGGCGTTCCACGACACCTCGTTCATGCTGCGGACGAAGCATCTCCAGCAGGTCGCCGCCATCCTCGACGATCCCGAGGCCTCGGCCAACGACCGCTACGTGGCGCTGACCCTGCTCAAGAACGCTGAAATCGCCGCGCAGGGCATCCTGCCGATGTGCCAGGACACCGGCACCTCCGCGGTCTTCGCCAAGAAGGGCCAGCAGGTCTGGACCGGCGCCAACGATGCCGAATGGATCTCCCGCGGCATCTACGACTGCTACACGAAGGAAAATCTCCGCTATTCGCAGACCGCGCCCATCGACATGTGGAAGGAAGTGAACACCGGCACCAACCTGCCGGCGCAGATCGATCTCATGGCCACAGAGGGCTCGAAGTATGAGTTCCTCTTCGTCGCCAAGGGCGGCGGCTCCGCCAACAAGATGTTTCTCTTTCAGGAGACGAAGGCGCTGCTCAATCCGAAGAGCTTCGAGAAATTCGTGGCGGACAAGCTCCCGCTCCTTGGCACCGCGGCCTGCCCGCCCTACCATCTCGCGTTTGTCGTCGGCGGCACGAGCGCCGAGGCCTGCCTCAAGACCCTCAAGCTCGCCTCGACCCGCTACCTCGACGCGCTGCCGACCACCGGCAACGAGCACGGCCGCGCCTTCCGCGATCTCGCGATGGAGGAGAAGGTCCTCCAGATCGCGCGCGCCACCGGCATCGGCGCCCAGTTCGGCGGCAAGTATTTCGCCCTCGATGTCCGCGTCATCCGCCTGCCGCGCCACGGCGCGAGCTGTCCCGTCGCGATGGGCGTCTCCTGCAGCGCCGATCGCAACATCAAGGCGAAGATCACCAAGGATGGCGTGTGGCTCGAGCAGATGGAGCCGAATCCCGGCCGCTTCATCCCCGCGGCCAGCCGCACGCTCAAGGACGACAACATCGTGAAGGTCGACCTGAACCGCCCGATGGCGGACATCCTCGCCGAGCTGTCGAAGTACCCGATCACCACCCGCGTTTCGCTGAGCGGCCCGTTGATCGTCGCCCGCGACATCGCCCACGCGAAGTTGAAGGAACGCGTCGATGCCGGCCAGGGCCTGCCGCAGTATTTGAAGGATCACCCGGTCTATTACGCCGGGCCGGCCAAGACGCCAAAGGGTTACGCCTCGGGCTCGTTCGGGCCGACCACCGCCGGCCGGATGGACAGCTATGTCGACCTCTTCCAGTCGCAGGGCGGTTCGATGATCATGCTCGCGAAGGGCAACCGCAGCGCCCAGGTCACGACCGCGTGCAAGAAACACGGCGGCTTCTACCTCGGCAGCATCGGCGGCCCGGCTGCGATCCTCGCCAAGGAAAACATCCGCAAGGTCGAGGTCCTCGAGTATCCCGAGCTCGGGATGGAAGCCGTGTGGAAGATCGAGGTGGAGAACTTCCCCGCCTTCATCCTCGTGGACAACAAGGGCAACGACTTCTTCGCCAACGGCTGCTCCGCGTGCCTGCCGGGGAAGTCATAGCGAACGCGCCTCCGGTCGCACGTAGCCACGAGCGGAGGCGAGGACGGGACAATTTTCGACTTTGGATTCTCGATTTTCGATTCCGGAAGACGTCCAATCGAAGATCGAAAATCGAGAATCAAAAATGACATGAAAGTCCCCCTCCAATTCGGCCGCACCGGCCTCACGATCGATCTGCCCTCGAACCGGGTGACCGTCGTCGAACCGATGTTCGTGCCGGGGATCCATGACGAGGCCGCCGCGTTCGCGACCGCCGTTCGCAAGCCGATTGGCTCCCGGCCACTCAAGGATCTCATCGGAGCCGGCGATCAGGTGGCGATCGTCATCCCCGATCACACGCGACCGCTGCCGCGCGAGCGCCTCCTGCCCTGGCTTTTTACCGCGCTCCCGCACGTGCCGGCGGAGAATTTTGTCATCATCAACGGCACCGGCACGCACCGGCCCAACACCGAGGCCGAACTGCGCCTGATGGTCGGCGACGCGGTGTTCGAACGGTATCGGATTATCAACCACGATGGCTTCAACCCCGACACGCTGCGGCCCGTTGGCCATACGGTCGATGGCCGGCCGGTGTCGATGAACCGCGCCTACGTCGAGGCCGACAAGCGGATCGTGATGGGTTTCATCGAGCCTCATTTCATGGCCGGCTTCTCCGGCGGCTATAAGGGCATCTTCCCCGCCGTCGCCGACGTCGACGCGATCAAGCATTACCACCGCGCCCAAGTGATCGGCGATCCGTTGAGCACCTGGGGCGTGCTCGAGAACAATCCGACGCAGGCCCAGATTCGCGCCAACGGCTCGCTCGTGCCGGTCGATTTCTGCATCAACGTCACCCAGAATCGCCGCCGCGAGATCACCGGCTTCTTCTGCGGCGACGTGCTGGCGGCGCATGCCGAGGGCTGCGCGTTTGCCAAGCGCACCGCGATGGTCGCCTGCCCCCAGCCCTTTCCAATCGTCATCACGACCAATGGCGGATTTCCCCTCGACCAGAATCTCTACCAGACCGTCAAGGGCATGTCCGCCGCCGCCCAGATCGTCGCGCCCGGAGGCCTGATCATCGCCGCGGCGGAGTGCAGCGATGGATTCCCCGAGCATGGTAATTTCAAGCAGTTCATCTGCTCGCACGCCTCCGCCGACGCGATGCTCGCGACGATCAATCAAGCGCCTGTCCCGATTCTCGATCAATGGCAGGTGCAGTTGTTCGCCCTGATCCTGCAGCGGGCGCGCGTCGGGCTCCATAGTCACCTTGCGCCCGAGGATGTTATCCGCGCGCACCTCGAACCCGTCACCGACATCAGCGCCCGGGTCGCCGAGGAATTGAAGACGCTCGGCGACGTCCCCATTGCGGTCCTCCCCGAGGGCCCGATGACGATCCCGTATCTGAAAAAGTAGCGCGAGGCTCCGACTCCGACCGGCAGAGTCCGGGGTTACCGCGGATCGAGTGGCACGGGTCTCCCGACCCGTGGAGTGCCCTTCGGATTCCATTTCATGGGTCTGGAGACCCATGCTACGGCGGGAGCGGCAAGAAAGTGAGATGCGACCCTCACGCCCGAGCTGGAGAAAGCCTTGCCTGACCTTCCGCGCCGGAGTCATATCCCTTCCCCCTCAACCCCTCGACCCCATCCCCCCTGCCTATGAAAATGTTACGCCCGCTTACCCTCCTCCTCGCTGCCTTGGTTGTCCTGACCTCCGCCCGCGCCGCTGAAACCGCAGCCCCGAATTTTGTCTCCGTCTTCAACGGCAAGGACCTCGCCGGCTGGAAGCCCAATGGCGACGCCACAATCTGGACCGTCGCGAACGGCGCGCTGGTCGGTCGCAGCAATGCGAAGCACATGGGCGGCACCATCAGCACGGAGAAGAGCTACAAGAATTTCATCATCGATCTCGATGTGAAGTACCTGCCCCCGGCCGACAGCGGGATCGAAATGCGCAAGCCCGGCCTGCAGATGCAGATTGGCACCTCGGCCAGCCTCCGCACGGAATTGACCGGCTCGTTCTACCTCGGAGCCCTCAGCTACACCGACGACTCCACGGCCAAGGACACCTGGAAGCATCTGAAGCACGGTGACTGGAACCACATCCGGCTGCAGGCACGCGGCTCGATCTTCACCGTCTGGATCAATGGTCAGATCGTGAACACCTACGCCGACGCCGCCCATCCCGATGAGGCCCCGATCAGCCTGCAGGTCCACGACAACTTCGACATGAAGATCGAGTTCAAGAACATCCGGATCGCGGAGCTGAAGTAACCGGTCCGCCTGCAGGCACACCCCGCCCTGCGGGGTGTGTAGC
>CAINHV010000296.1 GCA_903848965.1 uncultured Opitutia bacterium
GCTGAGTTGAGAGATGAGAGTTGAGAGCCGGGCCAGATGAGAGTTGAGAGCGGACGGGCGGCGGAGGGACGGGGAGAGATGAGAGTTGAAGGTTGGGAGACCGAATCGGCTTTCTCTCTCAACTCTCAATTCTCAACTTCAGCAGTCCCCAACTCTGCCCTTGGCCTTTGGCGGACGCAGCCTTGAGCTTCCGGCATGCGAAGCATGACCGGCTATGGCCGGGCGACTGCGGCCATGGGGAAACTCACCCTCACGGTCCAGGTCAGCTCGGTAAATCGAAAGACCCTCGATCTCACGATCGCGCTGCCGGAGGAGTGGGAGAGTCTCGAGCCCGCCATTGGGACGGAGGTGCGCAAGTTTGCCAGTCGCGGCAAAGTGCATGTCGATCTCGAACTGACCGGTGACAAGGGCGCGTCGGCGGTGTCATGGGACGAAGCGGCGGCCAGCGAGGCCCTGGAGAAGCTGGGCCAGTTTGCCGCGCGCCAAGGGATCGATTTCCAGCCGGGCGCCGAGCTGCTGTGGCAGATCGCCAGCGCGCAGCGGCGCGGCAATGAGTTTCCCGCGGTGGGTCCGGCCCAGCCGGCGATCCTCGAGGCACTGACGTCGGCGCTGCGGGAGTTTGCCGCAATGCGGGCCAAAGAGGGCGAGTCCCTGCTCGTGGACTTTTTCCGGCGGGCGGAATTCCTCCACCGGCAGGTCGAATCGATCGCGGCGCGCGGCCCGCAGGTGCCGGCGCACTATCGGGAGCAGTTGCTGAAACGGCTCCGGGAAGCGGGGCTCGAGATCGATCTGAACGATGACCGCGTCCTCCGGGAGATCGCGCTCTTCGCCGATCGCTGCGATGTGTCGGAGGAAATCACCCGGCTGCGGAGCCACCTCGAGCAGTTCTCCGGGCTGCTGCGCTCCGATGGGGAAATTGGCCGGAAAGCCGAGTTCATCCTCCAGGAGATTGGACGCGAGGTGAACACGATCGGCAGCAAGGCCAACGATCTCACGATTGCCCGGGCGGTCCTCGAGCTGAAGAACGAGCTCGAGCGGATTCGCGAACAGATCGCCAACGTGGAGTGAGCCAGGCGCAGGCGTCCCGTCCGGGCCTCGCCGGGCCAACAAGCACAGACAGGATTAGCAGGACACAACCGGAGGATTCACCGGATCGTGCGTTGGGTCCGGTCCATCTTCGATCTGTTGCCAGTGAATCCTGTCACCGGCTTGGGGGCTCAGTCGGGCATGTCATTCATGTAGGGCCGGCGCCCGCCGCCGGGCCCGGCTTCAGTTCGGGGTCAGCGGCCTGCCCGACAAGCGGCCGCCCTACACCCATGGGTTTCAACATTCGCCGGTGAAGCGGCGCGAACGGGACTCCGGCTCAGTTCGGCGCCCGGAACGATTGCCAGAGAAACAGCACGACCCCGACGCAGATCCCCGAGTCGGCGATGTTGAACGTGGGATAGGTGTAGCGGCCGAAGTGCAGGTCGATGAAGTCGATGACGTGCCCGTGGGCCAGGCGATCGACAAGATTCCCCGCGATGCCGCCGCAGAGGAGACCGAAGCTCAGCTGCGTCATTCGGTCGCGCAGCCCGAGGGCCTGCCGCCAGAAGTAAATTGCCACCAGCGTCGCCGCGGCCAGCAGCGCCAGCGTCACGCTCTGGCCGGCAAACATGCTCCA
>CAINHV010000297.1 GCA_903848965.1 uncultured Opitutia bacterium
ACCGTCGCCTCGAGCGCCGTGAAACGGGCGGCATAGGCCCGGGCGTTCCGCTCGTACACGGCCGCGTTGGCCGGATCGATGCGCGTGAGCGCGCGGCGAATGTTCTCCACGTAGATCACGGCGTTGCGCGGCGACATCCACGCGTGCGGATTCGGCTTTCCGGTGTAAGGCCCCTCCTCGATTCCCATCGGATCGATGCCCTCGGTCAGGACGGCGCTGGGCACGTTCCGGAGATTGCCGAAGAAGCGATCGAACCAGCGCTCGAGATTGAGTCCGTTCCAGAGGACGAGATCCGCGCGCTGCGCCTTCACGATATCCTGGGGCGTGGGCTCATAGCCGTGAATCTCGGCCCCGGGCTTGGTGATCGACTCCACGATGGCCGCGTCGCCGGCGACGTTCTGCGCGATGTCCTGCAGGATGGTGAAGGTGGTCACGACCCGCTTCTTCGCTGCGGCGGCGTGGAGCGACGATCCTCCCATCGCCAGGCCCAGCCCGACGACGACCAGCCAGTTCCAAATGATGAAGTGTTTCATGAGTTCAAAAGCGCCGGGCGAGCCCGGCAAAAAATTGCAGATCCGGCGCGTTCCGGGAGATGCCAAAATTCACGCCTGCGTCGAGATGCATGTCCGGGCCCAGCTTGCGGATGATCGCGCAATTGAAACTCGCCGCATGGGTGCCCTCGCCGGCCGCCGACGTCAACTCCACCACCCCTTCCCACACCGGGCTGAGATCGAAGCAGCATGTCACGGTGTTGCCCCACACGGTGTCGTAGCGGTTGCCGTCATGGACCAGAGCCACGGCGGTCATGACCCCGGCGTGCCAGTTGCCGCCCGGCGCGAACGCCACGGGGAACATCACCTCGCCCTCCAGCTTGCCGTTCCCGAGCCCGCCGGTGGCCGTGGGCAGCTTGAGGTCGACGATCGTTCCCGTGGCCACGAACCCGCCGTCGTTCCCCATCCAGTTCTGCTTCGCCCGCAGCACCACGTCACCCCAGCCGGATCGCCGGGCGGCCGGGCCGGCGGCCGAGCTCTCACGCTCCCAGCGCCGCGACGGGGCAAAGACCCCCAGTTCGAAATTCCTCGTCACCCCAAACCGCAGGTTAAAGGGGGCGACCTCGGTTTCGGTGGCGGTCGCGCCGCCGGACCGGTCACGCGTGTGGTTCGCAAAATCCATCTCCAACTGCCCCCGGCCGGGCTCCACGGTGAACGGACTCTCGGTGGAATCCGGCCGGTCGGTGGTCAGCGGTCGGCCCGCCCCGGGCGTCCGCACTTCGGTTGCCGGCAGGGCCGGAACCAGCCCGAGCACCAGGGCAAGCGAGAGAAGCTTCGAAGGCGGCATCGCGCTATCACCATAGTTCATATTTTGATTAGTCAAAATAAATCCTTGGTTGCCTCAAACCTAATCACCCCTTCCTCTCCGGCATGGCCAGCAGCACGGTTGAGAATTATCTCAAGCACATCCTCCTCCTGTCCGAAGGCACGGACGGCCTCGTTTCCATGGGAGCCCTGGCCTCGTCCCTCGCCGTGGTGCCGGGCACGGTTACCACCATGGTCAAGGCCCTGGCGGACGGGGGCCTGGTGGCCCATCGGCCGCGCCAGGGAGTGCAATTGACGTCCGAGGGCCGGCACCTCGCCCTCACCGTCCTGCGCAAGCACCGGCTCGTGGAGACCTTTCTCGTCAACGTGCTCAAGATGGACTGGGCGGCGGTGCACGACGAGGCCGAGCAGCTGGAGCACGCGATCTCCGACGACGTCCTGGACCGCCTGGATGCCCTCCTCGGCCATCCCACCGCGGATCCGCATGGCGATCCCATTCCCAGCCGCCACGGCAAGCTCAGCTCCCAAGTCTACGCCACCCTCGCCACCTGCGCTGCCGGGCGACCGGTGCGCATTGTGCGTGTGACCGAGCAATCGAAGGAATTTCTCCAGTTTGCGGAGCAAAATGGACTGCAACCCGGCACCTCCCTGAGCGTCGCGGACCGCAACCTGACCGCGGGTTTGGTGACCCTCAGGAAAGCCGCCGGCCGCACGGTCCCCCTCAGTCTCGCCGCGGCCGGCAAAATTCTCGTCGAGCCCGAGAAGCAATCGGCTAGGTTTCGGCCCAAGCCGGAGCCCTGCAGTTGAACCGCGAAGTTCGCGAAGGGGCGCGAAGGCCGCAGCCCATGCTGAGCTTACCCGCGCTGGCCACTGAATGGTGGGTTCGAAAGTGGGGCTGAGCCCCAGCCGTCTACCTCGAAGCTTCGCGCTGCTTCGCGTCCTTGGCGGTTTCTCTCTGCATCTTTCCGGTTGAGAGCGCGGTCTTGTGCTGCGCCCTGATTGGCAATCGAACGATCGCGCCTCGCGCAGAGGTCGCAAAGGACGGGGCGATCCCAAGGGGTCGGCCCGGCTTGACTCCGCCTACGTAGGGATTTGTTTTCTACGTATGAAGACCAAGCTCACGCTCTCGGTCAGCGCCAAGTCAGTCCAACGGGCCAAGTCCGTCGCCCGGCGCCGCGGCGTGCCGCTCTCCCGACTGGTCGAGGAGCACTTTGACCGCCTGGCCCCCGCCGCCGGCCAACACGACAGCGAGGCCTTCTTTGCCCGCTGGCAGGGGGCGTTCAAAATTGATCCCGCCGCCCTCAAGGACGAACGGGTCGCCGCGATCATGGCCAAACACGTGCGGTGAAGGCTCTCTTCGACACCAACATCGTGCTCGATGTGGCACTGGACCGCCCGCAACAGGCCGCTTCCAGCCGCGCCGCCCTCACCTGGGGTTTCGAGCATCCCGGCGGGGCCTGGCTCGCCTGGCACTCGGTGGCCACCCTAGCCTATTTTCTCGGCCGGCATCGCGGCCGCCAGGCCGTGCGATCGCTCGTCGGCGAACTGGTCGCCCGCCTCGACATCGCCGGCGGCTCCGACCGCGAACTGTTGCGCGCAATCGAGCTGCCCGTGTCTGACTTCGAGGACGCGATGATCGTCGCCCTGGCCGAAAGCGTCGCCGCCACCCACATCGTCACCCGCAACACCGCCGACTTCCGCCGCTCCCCCGTGAAGGCTGTGACCCCCGAGGACTTCATGCGGCTCCTGGCCCGATCCTGAGTGGCGGGCGACGCCCTCTGAATATCCAGTTTCCTAACCGATCCGGCCGAAGTTGGTGACCGGCTGCTGCCAGTAGATGATGTCGCTCCCAACCCCCGCGGCCAGGCCCTGCACCAATCCGCTCACCAGCGACTCCGGCAGGACGATCTCATAGCGCAACCGGGTGCGGCGACCCGTCACCTGTTCGGCGATCGACAGGGCGGAGTGCTCCCCGTGGCCCTGCACGCGGAAGGAGGTGAAGCCGCCGATGCCCTCGAGGGAGAGCAGGTAATCGACGAGGTCCTCCTCGAGCTCCACCGGAATGTTCAGCACCAGCATGGTCGTATTCATGAGTGTCCTCCTTCCACCGTCGGCCGGGGGCCGAGGAATCGTTCGTAGATCACGGGCAGCAGGAACAGCGTCAGCAGCGTGGAGCTGACGAGGCCGCCGATGACCACGATGGCGAGGGGACGCTGGATCTCAGAGCCGGGACCCGTGGCCAGCAGCAGCGGCACCAGGCCGAAGGCGCAGATGCTGGCGGTCATCATCACCGGTCGCAGCCGGCGGACCGCGCCCTCGCGGACCACCCGGGCGATCGCGAGACCCTTCGCCTGCAAATAATTGAAGTGCGACATCATCACGACGCCGTTCAGCACCGCGATGCCCAGGAGCGCAATGAAGCCCACCGACGCGGGCACGGACAGGAACTCACCCGTCACCCAGAGGGCCAGCAGGCCGCCGGTCAGCGCGAACGGGATGTTCGAGAGGATGACCAGCGTCTGCTTCACGGAGCCGAAGGTGAGGAAGAGCAGGATCGCGATCAACGCGAGCGCCACCGGCACCACGAGCGCCAGCCGCGCGGCGGCGCGCTGCTGGTTTTCGAACTGCCCACCCCACTCCAGCCGGTAGCCGGCGGGCAGCTTCACGCCGCGCGCGACCGCCTCGCGGGCACTCGTCACAAAGCCCACGAGATCGCGGCCCTCGACATTCGTCCGCACCACGGCGAACCGCTGGCCGCCTTCGCGGGAAATGACCACCGGACCCTCGACGCGCTGGATGACCGCCAGCGAGGACAGCGGCAGCACCCCGCCGCCGGGCAACTCGATGAAGCTGTCGCTGAGTCTCTCCAGGCCATCGCCGGCGAGCGGCGGAAAACGCAGGACCAGCGGCACGCGGGCGCCTTGTTCCACGATGGTACCCACCTGCAGCCCTTCGATCTCCGACCGCAACCGCGCCTGCAGTTCGTCGCTGTTGATGCCCGCGCGGCCGGCGGCCTGGCGGTCCACCGTCACCTGCAGGTACTGCGCCCCTTCGTTGATGCTCGCGATCGTGTCCGTGCTGCCCTCGACCTTCTCGATCGCGGTGGCCATCTGCTGGCTGAGCGTGTTGAGCGTGGCGAGATCGGGGCCAAAGACCTTGATCGCCACGTCGCCGCGCGAACCGGTGAGCATCTCGGACACGCGCATGTCGATCGGCTGCGTGAACCCGTAATTGATGCCCGGGAAGCGATCCATCACCTTCCGCAACTCGTCCTCGAGATCGGCCTTGGAGCCGCGCCACTCCGACGAGGGCTTCAGTTGCAGGAACATATCCGTCTCGTTCAGGCCCATGGGATCCAATCCCAGTTCGTCCGAACCGGAACGCGACACGACCCGCACGATTTCCGGAACCTCGGCCACCAAGGCCCGCTCGATCTGGGCGATAATCCGGGACGAGGTCGCAAGGTTCACCGACGGAATCGACTCCACCTGGATCAGGATGTCCCCTTCGTCCATCGTCGGCATGAAGGTCTTTCCGATCCGCGGAAACACCAGCACCGACGCGACCAGGAGTAACGCGGCAAAGCCGATCAAGAGCGCTGGTTTCCGCAGCGTGTAGTCGAGCGTCGGCCGGTAGAGCGCCGTGAGCGTGCGACTCAGCCAGGGGTCGGCATGCGCGCCGGTCCGGACGAGGAACGACGCCACCACCGGAATGAGCGTGAACGACAGGATCAGCGCGCCGAGGAGCGCGAAGACAATCGTCAGCGTAACCGGCCCGAAGAGCTTGCCCTCGAGACCCTGCAACGTGAGGAGCGGCAGGAAGACGATGACGATGATCGAGACGCCGGAGGTGACGGGCACGCCCACGTCCTTCACCGCCCGAAAGATGATATGGAGCGGAGGGAGCCGCCGGCCGCCCGCCGGCTGACGGCTCAGCGAAGCCTCGATGTTTTCCACGATGACAATGGCCGAATCGACCAGGATCCCGATGGCAATGGCGAGGCCGCCGAGGCTCATCAGGTTCGCGGACATGCCCATGTGCCGCATCAGCAGGAAGGTCACCAGCGCCGACATCGGGAGGACGAGCGCCACGGTGAAGGCCGCCCGCACGTTGCCCAGGAAGAGGCCGAGCAGCACCACGACCAGGACGACCGCCTCGAGCAGCGCCTTGCTGACGGTCCGCACCGCACTCTCGATGAGCACGCGACGATCGTAGAAGACATTGGTCTGCGTGCCCTCGGGCAGCGTCGCATTGATCTGCTCCAGCTTGGCCCGCACGCCGACGACGATGTCGCGCGCGTTGGCGCCGCGCAGGCCGATCACGAGTCCCTGCACCGTTTCGCCGGTGCCGTTCGCCGTGACCGCGCCGTAGCGCTCGAGAGTCCCCGCGCTCACGACGGCGAGCTCCGACAGCGGAACTATATTTCCGTCGTGGCTTTCCACCAAGACCCGCCGGATGTCTTCCATGTTGGCCATGGCGCCGGCCACCCGGACGAGGATCGCTTCCTCGCCCTGATCGACCCGCCCGGCCCCATCGTTGCGATTGTTCGCCTCGAGGGCCGCGGTGATGGCGGCGGTGCTGACGCCCAACCGGGCCATCGCCTCGCGCCGCGGGGCGACCTCGTAGGTACGGACGAAGCCGCCGAGGGCATTCACGTCGGCCACGCCCGGCACGGTGCGGAGCGCGGGCCGGATCGTCCAATCGAGCAGGAAGCGCTTTTCCGCGAGACTGAGCCGATCGTTGTCGATCGTGAACATGAACATCTCGCTCAACGGGGTGCTGATGGGCGCGAGTCCGCCGCTGATCCCGGCAGGCAGGTTGCCCCACACGCCGTTCAAGCGCTCGGTCAGCTGCTGCCGCGCCCAGTAGATGTCGGTCCCTTCCTCGAAATCCAGGGTGATGGACGTGAGGGCATACTTCGAGATGGAGCGCAGGATCGTCTGGCGCGGGATGCCGAGCAGTTCCACCTCGATGGGCTGGGTGATGAGGTTCTCGACCTCCTCCGGCGTCATGCCCGGAGCCTTGATGATGATCTTCACCTGGGTCGGCGAGATCTCGGGATACGCGTCGATCGGCAGCTCGCGAAGCGCCTGGACACCGAAGCCCAGCAGCACGAGCGAAAGCAGACAGACGAGCAGGCGCTGGCTCAGCGCGAACTGGATGATGGGTGCAAAGATCATTCGCTGCGGCCGAGTCCGGCTTTGATGCCCTTGAGTACCGCCGCCCCGCGAACGACGACTTCGTCACCCGCGGCCAATCCGCTTCGCGCCAGATAATCCGAACCCATCGGCAACAGCGGCAGCGTGCGGGCCACCACTCCGCTGGCGGTCCGGACGAACACCGTGGTCTCGTCGCCGCTGTGTACCACGGCCGATCCGGCGACCAGCATGCCGTCGGCCGGCGGCGGAAGTTCCACCGCCAGGATCTGTCCCGGCAGGTATCCGGTTTCACCCTCGAATTCCGCGAGAATGCCGACCGTCTGGCTGTCGCCATCGATGCTGGAGTCCTTCTGGCGCAGGACGAGTTTGTCCGCGGCCGAACTGGACTTCAGGACCTGCCCCACGGCCAGCGCCGCCGCCGCCCGTGCCGGGACCTGCATGCTGACCCACATGGACCCGCCCGGGCGCAGGGCGATCACGGCCGAGTTGGCCTCCGCAAAGTCTCCCGTGGACCGTATCCGGCGGGCAATGACTCCATCCGCGGTCGCCAGCAAATCGTAGCGCCCGAGGCCCTCGCCCCGGGAGCGCAGGGCCTGCAGGCGCTCCGGCGTGAAGCCCACGCGGAGCAAGGTGCCGGCCGCCGCCTGCTCGGCAAAGACCGCCTGCTCATGGGCCCGCTGGGCCTGGTTCAGCCGTTGCGCCGAGATGATTCCCTCGGTCAGCAACCGCTGGCTCTTCTCGAGTTCGAACCGGGCGCCCTCGCGGGCCGTCACGGCGGCCATCCACTCCTGCTGGACGGGCAGCAATTCCTGGCTGCGAATCCGCGCCACGCCCTCGCCCGCGCGGACCGGTGCTCCGGGGGCCAGCAGCCAGCTCTCGATCACGCCCCCGAAGGGCACCGTCAGGTTGGCGGCACCTTCGGGCGAACTGACGACGGTGGCGGGAAACCGCGGACCGCTGCCGCCGGCCGCGGTGCGCACCGGGGCAAAGACGATGCCGAGGCGGGTGACATCCGCCGGAGCCAGGGGAATGGCGTCCTGCGCCCAGCCGGGCACAGCGATCAACCCGAGGACGAGGAAAAGGGTATGGGGGGACAGTTTCATGGCAGGACTCCGATGACTTGGTTAAATTCCGTGATTAATCTTTGTTTCCTCAGCTGGAGGGATTCGAACTCGCGGGCGCTGGCGCGGGCCTGGCGCAGCGCCGTCAGGACTTGGAAGAGGTTCATCTCGCCCACCTCGAAGGCCGACTTCGCCATCTCCCATTGCCGTTGATCCAGCGCCACCTGCTCCTCGCCCAGGACGAGCGATTCCTCGATTTGCCCGAGTTCGTGTTCCGCCTCGTGCAACTGCCGCATCAGTTCTTTCCGGGCCGCGAGCAACTGCACCTCGGCGTCCGCCTTTTGCCGTGCCACGGTGCCGACGCGCGAACGGACATGCGCCGAGGCGCCGAACGGGACATTGACCGAAAAGATCAGGCTGTCGTTGTACGTTTCCGTGCTGCTGCCCCGCTGCCGCCGCGACCCGACCATCACCGACGGGCTGCCGGCCGCCTCGAGCCGCGTCTGCTTGATGGCGCCATCGGCGACCGCGACACCCGTTTCGAGGAAGCGCAGCCAGGGGTGCCCGGCGGCGATGTCGGTGCGCTCCGTCCGGCGTTCCACATGGGCGGTGGCCGGCCGGGCCGCGAGCCCGGTCAGCGAGGAGTAGTTCCACTCCGCATCGACCAGCGCGGTCTCGGCGGCGAGTTCCTGCCGCTGTTGCTGCAGCAGGAGTGCCCGGGCCTGCATAACGTCCGCCTGGGCGACTTCACCCGCGCCGAGCATCTTCTCGACCGTGCTCAACAGCGTTCGGGCATCTGCGGTCGCCTGGCGCTCGATCGCGAGCAGTCGATCAGCCGTTTCCAAATCGGCCAGACTGCTCCGCAGCCGGCCGACCACCGTGAGTTCAAGGTGCGCCTTCCACGCCGCAGCCTGGGCGCCGAAGCTCTCTCCCATCGCGCGGGCGTCACGCCTTTCGCCGGGTCGCCACAGCGGGAGATGGACCCCATACTCCAGTTCCGTCATTCCCATCGCCGTGCGCGGCTGATCGTCGAGATAGCTGATCGCCAAACTGGGTCGCCCCGCGA
>CAINHV010000298.1 GCA_903848965.1 uncultured Opitutia bacterium
GGCGTTGGTACGGTTTATCCGATTGCCCGCTCCGCTCCGCCCGCGGCAGAAAATAATTAGTGGCCAGGCACTCCACGGCACTAGGAGAACGTCGTTGCCGTTGCTACCTTCCGGTCCTGGCGGAGTTCACGCGCCTGCCCATGCATGGCACCTGGCCGACGCGGACCATGCGAGGCTTCTCCGCCCGCGCAACTCTTAATCTTTAATCGGCGCCTTCGCGACTGCGCATCCCGCCGGCGTGCCACTCAGCGGAAGTATGTAGTCGGAGTCACTTCATCGAAGAGCGGGCCGGCTTAGCGCGGCTCGGGCGGACGCGGCGGGCTATTTTCCGGCGCCGGATTCGGTGGAGGCCGACCTTCAAACTGACGGTTTGGTGTTCCGTAAGGTGGTGGCGGACCATTCGCTCCCGAATTGGGAAAAGGACGGTTGTTGCCGTTCGGCTGGAGCAAAGGCCGGTTTTCCCCGCCGGGCCGATTCGGACCGTTGGGCTGGGGAGCGAAACCCGGCTGCTGCCGCAGCATTCGCGTGCGGCGTAGATTATCGTTCTGCACCCGCTGCATCCGATCGAGGAGTCGGATCTGATCGGGGGTAAGTTCGGAGCGGAATTCCTGCTGCATCCGGCGCAGGATCACGTCCGTTTGCTCGATCGAGGTCTGCCGGATTCGACCGATCTGCTCCTCCGCCCGCAGCAGGACCGGCCGCAGCTTGTCCCGCTGTTCAGCGGTCAGCTCGAACCGCTCCGCGAACCGTCGCAGCAACTGCGTGGCCGGCGGCGGTTGCATCGGCTGGGCCGCGCCGGCCACCGGCCGCGGACGTTCACGTTGGGCGACCTGACGCCCAATCCGCAGGGCGAAGAAGCTGCCAAAGACAGAGCCGGCCATGAAGACCGCGATGAAGGCGAGGACGACTTTCCAGGGCTTCTCCATGGGCTATTCGGCCATCAGCACTGCCACCGGATCAAAGTCGTCCGGCTCGCTATCCGAGTGTCCGGCTTCCACCGTCACCAACGAAAAGTTCGCAGCCACGCTCACGAGGGCGAGCAGGCATGCCAGGCTCACCGCCCGGAAGGCAAGGCGCTCCCACAGCGAGTTGCACCCGGCTGGAAGATCGAACGCCAGGGCCACCACGCGCGTCGAGAATCCATACGGCGCCGAGCCGAGGTCGGTCTTTTCCCCGTCCTGACGGGCGGCCGCCGTGAGTTTCTTCCAAGTATCCTTCGAAGGGAGGCGGGATTTCATGTCATTTCCTCCGATTCCAGTTTTTGGAACATCTGGTGCAACTTACGACGCGCCCGGAACGCGCGGACTTTGATCAAGGATTGGTTCCAGCCCGTGAGCTGCGCAATCTCGGCGATGGTCTTTTGCTCCAGGTCCAGCAGGCGGATCACCAGTTGGTCGTCGGGTTTCAATTGTGACAGGAGTTTGTGAACCAGCTCATGTGCCGCCATCGCGTCGTTCGCGGCAACCTCGTGGTCGCTCGTAAGCACCGCATCCAGCACCTCGGCCTCGTTCTCCGACAAGTCAGCCCAGCGAAATTCGGGCCGGCGCTTCTGGGCCCGCAAATGGTCGATGCAGGTGGTCACCGCGATCCGGGAAACCCAATGCGGAAACGGGACCGCGCGCTGATACTGGTCGAGTCGCGTGAACATCTTCAGAAAAACTTCCTGGGCCAAATCCTCTTCCGCGACGCGGCGCGGCAGGTGGGCACGAACGATTCGGATAACCATCGGGTAAAGATGATCAACCAAGGACCGGGCCGCCGCCTGGTCGCGACGGCGGACGCCATCGAGGCAGCCAGCCAAATCGAATGGCGGGGCGTCGGGTTCGGGCATGTTGAAATGGAGCCAATCGGCGGCACAGCGACTAAGACGCCGGCCGTGACGGTCGAGTTACAGTGGCGGCGGCACCGAGACCGCTCCTTGACTTTTCTGACGTCCGGCCAATAGGAAAGGGTATTAATGAAGGTTCAGTTTCAGGCCCTTCGACTTACGAACGCGCACGGCCTTTAAAGACGCCGCCGGGCGGCGGGTCGTGCGTTGGCCTGAATTAGTGTCGCCGTAGCCCTGCGCTCCGACTCCGTCCTGCCGGAGGTTTTCAGCCGGGCTGTTCCCACCCTTCCAACCTTTCTCATTTTTTGTCGGTCGAATCCGTCTTGGTCATGCAACCTGCTCCTGTCTCCAAATACCGGCCGTTCCCGCCGGTTTCCCTGCCCAACCGCCAGTGGCCCAACCGCACCCTCAGCCATCCGCCGATCTGGTGCAGCGTCGATCTCCGCGATGGCAACCAGGCGCTCGCCCAGCCCATGAGCGTGGAGGAGAAACTCGAGTACTTCGAACTCCTGGTGAAAATCGGGTTCAAGGAAATCGAGGTCGGTTTCCCCAGCGCCTCGCAAATCGAATACGACTTCTGCCGCCGCCTCATTGAGGAGAACCGTATCCCGGCCGATGTCGCCATCCAGGTCCTCTGCCAGTGCCGCGAGGAGCTCATCACGCGGAGCATCGACGCGCTGCGCGGCGCGAAGAACGCCATCTTCCACCTCTACAACTCCACCTCGCCCGCCCAGCGGAAGTACGTGTTCAACGCCTCGCGCGAGGACATCGTCCGGATTGCCACGCAGGGCACGCGGTGGGTGAAGCAGTACTCGCAGCCGCTCATCGCCGCGGGCACGCGGATGCGTTTCGAATACTCCCCCGAGAGCTTCACCAGCACCGAGCTCGAGTTTGCCCTCGAAATTTGCGAGGCCGTGACCGACGTGTGGCAGCCGACCACCACGGACAAGATCATCCTCAACCTCCCCGCCACGGTCGAGTACGCCACGCCCAACGTCCACGCCGATCAGATCGAGTGGATGAGCACCCGCCTCACGCGGCGGGACCGCACCTTGATCTCGCTGCACACGCACAACGATCGGGGGCACCGGTGTCGCCGCGACCGAACTGGCCATGCTCGCCGGCGCCGATCGCGTCGAGGGCACCTTGTTCGGCAACGGCGAGCGTACCGGGAACCTCGACGTCGTGACCCTCGCGCTGAACCTCTACACCCACGGGATTCACCCGGGGCTCGATTTCTCCGACATCAACGGCATCCGCGAGGTCTACGAGCGCTGCACGCGTCTCGAGGTGCCCGTTCGCCAGCCATACGCCGGCGAACTCGTCTTCACCGCCTTCAGCGGCTCGCACCAGGACGCGATCAACAAGTCGTGGGCCGTGCAGCAACCCGGCACCCCGTGGGATGTCCTCTATATTCCGATCGATCCCGCCGACATCGGCCGCAGCTACCGCGCGATCATCCGCATCAACAGCCAGTCCGGCAAGGGCGGCGTCGCCTACGTGCTCGAACACGAGTTCGGCTACTCCCTGCCCAAGCTGATGCACAAGGAAATCGGCAAGCTGATCAATGACTACGCCGACACCAAGGGCACCGAGCTGACAGACCTCGAGATTCACGACGTCTTCCGGAAGGAATACCTCGAGCGCACCGCGCCCCTCACGCTCCAGCACTTCAAGACCACCGAGCGTGACAGCGCGGTGCAGTGCGAGGCCTCGGTCACCATCGACGGCCACTCGCTCGCCCTCGTCGGCGAGGGCAACGGCCCGATCGACGCGTTCGTCCGCGCCCTCGGCTCGACCAGGCTGCCGAAATTCGAGGTCCTCAGCTACTCCGAGCATTCGCTCGGCAAGGGCGCCGAGGCCCGGGCGGTCAGCTACATTCAAATCAAGACGGACGGAAAGCAGACCCTCTACGGCGCCGGCATCGACACGAACATCGAGCTCGCGTCGATCAAGGCCATCGTGAGCGCGCTTAACCGCGCCCTCGCGAAACGCTAGAGCCGTTACGCTTAGAGTTTAGCAGACAGGACGTCGTGGGCGCGCACAAGGCACGCCCCTACGAATTGTTGGCGCTACGAATGTAGGGGCGTGGCTCGTCCACGCCCAAGTGGCTTCGGTACTTCTTCATCCGCTCCGATCGCATCCTCGCCTGCCACCCGCTCGCGAACGAACCCCGTTCGCGAGTCGGGTCGCGGCGCGATCGGGCAGGCTGGGATTTCGGCTCGCGTCACCGACGGCGGCACGCACATTCCCGGCTCGACGAGACCGGACGCGCGTTCGCCTCCGGTTCCGTTTCCACCCCGACCCCTTCCGCACCCCCGCGGACCACCCCGATGAAACCCTCCCTCCTGTTCGTCCTGGCCACCCTTGCCGTCCTGCCGGCGGTTCACGCGCAAACCGCCGCTCCCGCCGCGCCGCCCGCGCGGGCCACGGAACGTCCCGAGGCCGACGTCGTCGCCAAGCTCAAGAGCGGCCCGCCGCTGCCCTATAAAGTCGATCCGAACTGGGCCAAGCTTCCGCCCGGTTATAACTTCGGCGAATGCTCCGGCGTCGATCTCGATCGCGATGGCAACGTCTGGGTCTTCAACCGCGGACGCTGGCCGTTGATCCAGCTCGATCGCAGCGGGAAGATGACCAAGGCGATCAGCACCGACACGATTCGCTTCGCGTCCACTCACGGCCTCCGCGTCGGCCCCGACGGCAACCTGTGGTGCATCGACGTCGAGGGTCACGTACTATTCAAGCTCAACCCCGACGGCCGTGTTCTGATGGTCCTCGGCAACCGTCAAACCGTCGCCGGCAACAACGAGGCCAAGGATGGCTTTAATCGTCCGACCAACATCGCCTTCCGGGCCAACGGCAACCTCTACATTTCCGACGGCTATCTCAACAGCCGCGTCGCGCAGTATTCGGCGGATGGCGAGTACCTGGGACAGTGGGGCCGACCGGGCAAGGGCGACGGCGAGTTCAACCTCGTCCACGATGTCGCGGTCGACAGCCATGGCCGCGTTTACGTCGCCGATCGCACCAACGAGCGGATCCAGGTCTTCGATGCCGACGGCAAGTTCCTCGCCAAGTGGGAGAACATCGGCGCCCCGTGGGGCATCGCGTACTCCGCCCAAGACAATGCCATCTTCATGTGCGATGGAAAGTACGCCCGCATCATCAAGCTCGATCTCGAGGGCAAGGTCCTCGGCGTTCTCGGTTCCTACGGCCGCGCCCCCGGCAAGCTCGATTACGCGCACAGCATCGCCGTCGATCCGCGCGACGGCAGTCTCTACACAGTCGAGATCAAGACTTGGCGCGTCCAAAAGTGGGTGAAGCAATAAAGTAGCGCCGGTCTCCGACCGGCGCCCTCCCGCCCTCCACTCCCCAGATCCGTCCCTTTTTCTCCGTGCCCACTCCCACCCTCCATTCACGCACCCGCCGCCTGCTCCGCCGCCCGCTCGTCGTCGCTGCCCTCCTGGCGTCGCTCACCCTTCCGCTCATGGCCGCTGATTCCCGCACCGAGTTCCTCCAGCTCCTCGACCGGCCGCGCGTTCCCCTGGCCGCCCAGGCCGGCGAGCCGGTCGCCGCGGACGGACTGACCCAGATCGCCTTCAGCTACGCCGCCGAGGCCGGCGAGCGCGTGCCGGGCATCCTCGTGAAGTCCGCGTCCTCCACCGGACGACGACCAGTCGTCGTCGCCATGCACGGCACCGGTGGCAACAAAGAGACCCAGGTGGCCTTCCTCCAGCGACTGGCTCGCAGCGGCTTCGTCGCGGTCGCGATCGACGGTCGCCATCATGGCGCCCGCTCCAAGGCCGGCACCGGCTCGGTCGAGTACGTCGACGCCATTCTCCGGGCCTTCCGCGAGGGGAAGGAAAAGCCGTTCTTCTTCGACACCGCCTGGGACATCATGCGGCTCGTCGACTACCTCGAAACCCGCGACGACGTGGATCCGAAGCGCATCGGCCTCTTTGGCATTTCCAAGGGTGGGATCGAAACGTATCTCGCCGCCGCCGCTGATCCCCGGATTGCGGTCGCCGTGCCGTGCATCGCGGTCGAGAGTTTCCGCTGGGCCGTGGACCACGACTCTTGGCAATCGCGGATCGGCACCGTCCAAACCGCTTTCGACGCCGCCGCCAAGGATTCGGGCGTCAAGAATCCCGGCGCCGAGTTCGTCCGGACTTTCTACTCGAAGGTTGCTCCCGGCATCGACGGGAAGTTCGACGGCCCCGCCATGGTCCCGCTCATCGCCCCGCGCCCGCTGCTCTCGATCAATGGCGAGATCGATCCACGCACGCCCCTGCCCGGCGTCGAGTTGTGTGCCGAGATCACCCGCGCCGCCTATCGCGCCGCCGGGGCCGAGGAAAAATTCGTCCTCCGAATCCAACCGAAGACCGGGCATCTGGTTCTGCCCGAATCGTTCGACGCCTCGCTCGCGTGGTTCGTACGCTGGTTGAAGCCGTAAACGACCGCGAAGCGGACGTCGTTCGGTTTGCGTCTTCCCCGTTTCCTGTTTCCGGTCTCCGCGCCCCGGTGGTTCGCACCCCGGCATCGCGATGAAATACACACCTGCCAAGCCGCCGCTCACCGGGGAAACGCTCGAGTCTCTGACCGGACGGCTGCGCGCCCAGGGCGAGCCCGTCTTTCGCGCCCGCCAGATTCTCGACTGGGTCTACAAGAAGCGGGCGCGTTCGTGGGACGAGATGACGAATTTGTCTAGGCCGCTCCGCACCTGGCTTGCCGAGTCGTTCGAACTCGTGCCGGCCTCGCTCGTGCTGAACAAACAATCCGACGACGTCACCGACAAGCTTCTCCTCGAACTCGGCGATCGTTCCTTGATCGAGACCGTGATCATTCGCGTCCCCCAGGAGGGCGTGGGCGTCGAGCACTCGCGCAAGACCATCTGCATTTCCACGCAGGTCGGCTGCGCGATGGGCTGCGTGTTCTGCGCCAGCGGGCTGGACGGACTGAAGCGCGATCTCTCCGCCGGCGAGATCGTCGCGCAGCTGCTCCACGTGTGCTATCGCGAGGATGCCCGCACACCCCGCGCCCGGATGGAACTGGCCTCGTTCGACAACATTGTCGTCATGGGCATGGGCGAGCCGCTGGCCAACTACGAGGCCCTGATGCGGGCCCTGACGATCGTGAACGCCGAATGGGGCCTCGGCGTGGGCGCCCGCCGGATCACGCTTTCCACCAGCGGACTCGTGCCGAAGATCCTGCGCCTCGCTGACGAGCCCCTCGGCTTCCGCCTCGCCATCTCGCTCCACGGAGCGACCGACGAGGTGCGCGATCAAATCATGCCGGTAAACAAGGCGTTCCCGCTCGCGAAACTCATTCCCGCCGTCCGCACGTTCTCGGAACGGCACGGCCGCATGGTCACCCTCGAGTTCATCCTCATCGACGGCGTGAACGATTCGCTAGCGCAGGCCGGTGCGCTTCGGGACATCGCGCGAGATCTCCATGCCCACGTGAACTTGATCCCTTACAACACCGTGACCGGGCTGCCGTGGAAGCGGCCATCGATCACCCGCCAGGAAAAATTCGCCGACGTGCTCCGGGCCGCGCGCATCTCGACCACGCTGCGCCGGGAAAAGGGCCACGACATCGACGCCGCCTGCGGACAACTCCGGCTCAAGACCGAGAAGGTTTCTTGGGAATATAAAACATCTTTATGTAGTTTCTCTGCTTTAGGTCTTAACAGCTTTAAGTACCTTGATCCTAAAATATTATTCAGATTGGCCAGAAATTCATCTAATGCAGCGAATAGATCATCGATATCA
>CAINHV010000299.1 GCA_903848965.1 uncultured Opitutia bacterium
CGCTGAAATCGTTGCGATGCTCCTGCAGTTCCTGGAGGTAGGCCGACGGCACATAGGTGCGGCCGCCACCTTTGGGCAGGAAGTTGCGCGCGAGGAGCCCAAGGTTGTTGCAGATGGCGAGCATCCGGCGCGGCTTGGCCCCGGGGGTGAGCGCCGTCGCGCTCTCGGCTGCCCGGCCGAACACCGGCAGCATCGAATCGAGCAACGGCAGCGAGAGGGCCACGCCGGTCCCCTTCAGGAAAAGCCGGCGCGACAACGGCTGGCGCGTGGCGATGAACGGACCGTAGGCGGGCGGGGCGGAGGGCTGTTTATTCATGTTCGGTGGGGCCGGGGCCCGGGTTAAAGGGGCAACCTATTTGTTCAGGAAGAAATCGCTCGCGATGATCGCGTTGAGAATGCTGCGGACGCCATAATTCCTGGCCTTCGTCGCCTGCAAGAGCGTCTCGATCCGCGCGCGATCGCTGAAACGAACCGGCGCGCCGGTCGCGTAGGTCGTCAACTGACGGACGAAATTGCGCGCGATCTGTTCTTCGTCCTGCAGCAGGACGTTTTTGAAGTCGCGGATGTCCTTGAAATCACGGCCGTCGGCCAGCTGGCCATCGGCCTCCACCGCCTGCGCGTAGTGGAAGGCATACGGCCAGCAGTTTTTACCGAATCCAAATTCCGGCACTTTGACGGTGGAGACCCCGCGATAGCGGTCCCGCCAGCCGCCAAAGACATCGAAGTTCTCCAGGGCCAGGCCCGGCGGATCGATCTTCCGGTGACACATCGCGCAGCTTTCGTCCGCGCGATGCTTGTCGAGCTGCTGCCGGATTGTAACCGCGCCGCGGATATCAGGATCGACCGCAGGCACGGCCGCGGGCGGTGGCGGGACTTCATAGCCAACAATTTTCTCCATCACCCATTTCCCCCGCAGCACGGGTGAGGTCGTGGTGCCATTGGCCGTCACCTTGAGGACGCTGGCCTGGGTGAGGAAGCCGCCGCGGGGCGAGTTCTTCGCGAGATCGAAACGCCGCATCGCGACGCCCTCGACGTTCGCGATCCCGTAGTGAGCCGCGAGGCGCTGGTTGAGAAACGTGAAGCTGGAATCGACGATGTTCCGCGCCGGGAGATCGTTTCGGAGGAGCTCATTGAAGAACATCTTGGTCTCGGCCGTCGCCGCCTCCGCCAGCGCATCGTCGAGATAGTAATCGTTATACAGCGAAGTGTCCGGCGTGGTCTCGAGCATCTTTCGCAGATCGAGCCAGTAATCGAGGAAGGCATCGGCAAACCGCTGCGACCGCGGATCGGCCAGCAGGCGCTCGGTCTCGGCGCGCAGCACCTCAGGCCGGCGCAACTCGCCGCGGGCGGCGCGGGCGCGCAACGCGGGGTCGGGTTCGGAGTTCCAGAGAAACAACGCGAGCCGCGTGGCCAGCGCATAGTCGTCGAGTCGGCCGGGCTTTTCGTCGACATAGACGTAACCGGGCGAAGCCAGCACCGCGGTGTAGGTGGCGATCATGGCATCAGCGAACGTGAACTTCAGGCCGTTGAGATGCTGATCGAAAAGTTTCAGGAAGAGCTGCACGTCCTCCTCCTCCACCGGCGTGCGATAGGCGCGGGCCATGAACGGACGCAGCAATCGCTCGGCGTCAGCCCTCGGGTTGGAGGACGCGACCTCGAAGGCGACCTCGGCGGCATTGCCGCGCCCGCGTCCGCCCCGTCCCCGACCCTGCCCCGGCTCGGCCGGAGGCACGATCTTCTTCAAGGGCAGGTCGTCGAAAAGAAGGCGGTAGCCAGCTTCCGATGCCTCGTCGTACAGCGGTCCCTCAATCTCCATCCAGCGGAAAGCCACGGCAGGCATGCCGTCCTTCTGCGCCAGCGGATTGATGTAGCGCACACCGCGAAACGTCGGCGTGGTGCGGGTCCGGACGAACCGGGTCGCGTCGCTGATCACCCACTCATTGGCCAGCAACCAGGATGGCTCGAGTTCGAAGGTCTTCGGCTCTGGCGTGAGTTCGAACGTCCCCAGCAACCGGGCGACACCGCCGCCGGAGTAAATATGCATCGGTTCCTGGCTGCGGCCCGGGGACACGAGGTCGAAGTCGGGATGATACCACTTCGCCGGCTCCGGCACGCCCTCGGGCTTTTCCTCCGACGCATCGCCGAAATCGACCTTGATGCCCCCGCCGCCGACCCACGACGTGTAGCCGTTGAAACGGAGCCGGTAGCGACCCGTCACCGGCGCGGCGAAACTCCGCCAGTACGTCGAGTAACCGATGACGTAGCTGCTGGAAACCCAGCCCACGGCCTCGCGGTCGCGGGTCTGCGGCTCCGCGTCGCCGACCGTGCGCGGCACCTGCCGCAGCCGGACGTCCCGCTGGGCCTGGTTGTCGATCAGGGGAAAGTGCCGGCGGACCGGCGAATTATTGCCGACCTTGTAATTGATCATGACCATCCGATCCCCGAACAGGCCCTCATCCTCGCGGGCGTAGTAGCGGGTCTTCGTCGTCGGCGTGCGGTCGGCGCGGACCAGCAGGACCTGGCGCAACGCATACTCCGCGGCCGACATGTAGCGGGCCATGTGCACATGTGACACGTCGAGCGAGTCGCCGATCCGGTTGAACCCATGGGACTCGCCATCCTCGGGGAGGCGTTCCTTCACCTGCAGCCAGGGCGCGTGGAGCAAATCGCGCAGCACATTCTCGTACTCATAGCGGTTCAGCCGCCGCTGCGTGGCGCGGCCTTCCTGGGCGAGCTTCTGCTCCTCGACCGTGATCAGCGAGGACGACAGGCCACGCAGAAACGTGGAGCGATCGCCGGCCGCCGGCGGCTTCTTTTCCTTCGGCGGCATCTCCCCCGCCTGCACGCGATCGTGGACTTTCACCCACGTCAGAAAATTCGACGCCTCACCCGGTGCGTACTTCAGGCTCGTGAGATCCAGCCCGCCCTCCTTGTCGACGTCGTTGTGGCAGGTCGAGCAATGCCGATCGAGAAACGCGGCCTGTACCTCGTCCAGATCGGCTGCGGCCAGCGCGCCGGTTGAACCCAGCACGAACAGGAAAAGGGATCCACCGAGAGCCCGGCAAAGCGCACGGCTGGAACCAGGGGCAGGCAAAACGGAGTCAGACAGGAAAGCAGGCATGGAACTCACCTTGAATGGGGGCGAAGTGGGGTTGAAATCGCGGGGCAGCGATTCGGCCGAACGAATGGGAGCTAGCTACGCCGCTACCGCCTGGAAGATCAAGCCCGCACGCGGGATAATTGCCTCCCTCCTGCAGGATGCATTGCACGGGGAGAATCACGGACCGCACTATTGCCAAACCGGAGCTCGCGCCGCTTATTTCTGGCCACCCCGCGTCGGGGCAAATCCTCGACGTTTCGTTACCAACGCCGCACGCCCATGAAGACCTCCTGCCAGTCAGCCGCTACCTCCGTTCGTTCGCCCCGCGTGCGGCGTTTCCGCCCAGCGTCCATCGTCGGCGCCCTGAGCCTGTTCCTGGTCGGCGCCAACACTCTCCCGGCGGCGACGCCGTTCGGCCAGGCCGAGACCGCGGACTTCACCGATCGCCATTGCTCGAGTTGTCACAACGATGTCGACAAGGAAGGCGGGCTCGATCTGACGTCTCTCAACTACACGCCTTCGGACGCCAACAACTTCCTGAACTGGGTGAAGGTCCACGATCGCGTGCAGGCGGGCGAGATGCCGCCGAAGGAAAAGAAGCGCCCGGCCGCGGGTGAGCTGAACGCCTTTGTCGGCGGACTGGCCTCGTCGCTGATCACCGCTGAAAAGGCCATGGTCGAGCGCGACGGCCGCGCGATGCGGCGGCGGCTCAACCGCGCCGAGTACGAGAATGCGCTGCGCGATCTCCTCCATGCACCGTGGCTGCTGATCAGTGACCAGCTCCCCGAGGACGGCGAGGCGCATCGCTACAACAAGGTGAGCACGGCGCTCGATGTCTCGTATGTCCACATGGTCCGCTACATGGCGGCCGCCGACTATGCCATGCGCCAGGCGATGAGTGTGAAGTTCGTCCAGCCGCCGACCACGACCAAGCGCTTCTATGCGCGCGACGATCAGGCGATGTCCGGCTTCACCGGCCAGCCCGTGCGCACCAAGTTTCCCGTCCTCAGCACCCAGGCGCAGCCCGACGTGCGCTCCCGCCAGGCTCCGATGACCGTCGGCGCCGACGATCCGGCCACGCGCGAGCAGGAGGCCATCGGCTGGGTGGCGAGCAACTACGTCACGGGGTTTGCCTCAGGTTGGAGCGCCTTTCGCGCACCGGTCGCCGGCCGCTATCGGCTGCGCTTCAGCGGCTACACGCTGTGGGTCGGTCCCAACGGCCAGCGCATCGGCGACATTGGCACCGGCACCAACCGCCGGAACGTCACTTACTCGCCTGATTGGTACCAGCCCAACATGCTTGATGTTCAACCCGGCCGGCGGGCCGAGCCGATCACGATCTACGCGCAGGGCGGCGTGAAGAACCGGCGGCTGGGCGGCTTCGACCTCACCCCAGATCCAAAGGTGAACCAGCTCGACGAGGTCTGGCTCCTCGCCAACGAGTATCTCGTCACGGACGCCTCGCGCTTCCTGCGGTCTCGTCCCACCGGCAGCGTCGCCGGCGGCTACACCAATCCCCTCGCCCAGCGCGACGGCCAGCCCGCCGTGGCGTTCCGCTGGATGGAGATCGACGGCCCTCTCTACGACGAAGCCAGCACGGCCGGGTATCAGCTGCTCTTCGGCGATCTCCCGATGAAGAAGGTCGAGGCCGCCGAGCCCGGCGTGTTGGTGGACAGCGTTTCGACTAGCGGAGGCCGCGGCCGCGGCAACCGCGGCGCCGGAGCGGTCGCGGGCATCAATCAGATCAAAGTGGAAGTCGTGACGGAGAATCCGGCCGCGGAGGCCGAGCGGCTGCTGCGCGCGTTCCTGCAACGCGCCTACCGCCGGGCCCCGCAGGAGGCCGACGTCCAGCTCTTCCTCGATCTGATCAAGCAGCGGATGGGCGCCGGCCTCGGCTTTGCCGGTTCGGTGCTCGCGGGCTACACCGCCGTCCTGTCATCGCCCCAGTTCCTTTTCGTCGACGAACAACCGGGCCGCCTAGACGAGATCGCCCTCGCCACCCGACTCGCCCTGTTCCTCTGGAATTCGGAACCCGACGAGGCGCTCCGCGCCCGCGCCGCCCGCGGAGAGTTGCGCCGCCCCGGCGTGCTCAAGGCCGAGACCGATCGCCTGCTGGCCGACCCCCGGGCCGACCGCTTCACCTCGGCCTTCCTCGATTACTGGCTCGATATCCGGAAAATGGACGACACCACGCCGTCCACCACGTTGTACAGCGACTACTATCTCGACGACTCGCTGACCGAGGCGGCCCTGCTGGAAACGCAGCTCTATTTCCGCGACATGATCGCGCGCAACCTGCCGGCGCGAAACATCGTCGACTCCGACCATACTTTCCTGAACGGCCGGCTGGCCGCGCACTATGGCATCGCCGGCGTGGACGGCGTCGCGATGCGGCGCGTCCCGCTCCCTCCTGGCAGCGTGCGCGGCGGGCTGATGACCCAGGCCAGCGTTCTGAAAGTGACGGCCAACGGCACCACGACGTCTCCCGTCCTCCGCGGCAAATGGATCATGGAGCGGATCGTGGGCTTCGAGATGCCGCTTCCTCCGGCGGCGGTGCCGGCCGTCGAGCCGGACATCCGCGGCGCGGTCACGATCCGGCAGCAACTCGACAAGCACCGCGCGGACGAGAGCTGCGCGATGTGCCATCGCAAGATCGATCCGCCGGGCTTCGCGCTCGAGAGCTTCGACGTGATGGGGGCCTGGCGCGATCGGTATCGCGCCACGGCGGTCGACGTCGGGCCCGCACCCGGCTTCGGCAAGAACGGCTGGCCCTTTGCCTTCTATCATGCGCTCCCGGTCGACGCCAGCGGCCAACTCGAAGACGGGCGTTCGTTCCAGGATGTCCGCGAGTTCAAACGGCTGCTGCTCCGGGATGAGCAGCAACTCGCCCGCAACCTCGCCCGGCAGTTCTCGATCTTTGCGACCGGGGCGCCGGTCCGGTTCGGCGATCGCGCCGCCATCGATCAGATCGTCCAGCGAACCGCGGGCAGCGGCTACGGCACCCGCGACCTGCTGGATGCGCTCATCGCGAGCGATCTGTTCGGGTCGAAGTGACCGGCGACGCTCCGCGCGCGGCATCTCGGGCATTGACGCGATTTTTCCCTGCTCGTTTCCTGTGGATTATGCGTGATTCCAAGGCCGTCGATCCCCGGTCCAAATACAAGCGTGTCATCCTCAAGCTCTCGGGCGAGGTGCTGCGCGGCGGCAAGACCGGCGACCCCATCGACGGAGCGACCTTGGAAAAGGTCTGCCGGCAGGTGAAGGAGATCCACGACCTTGGCGTCCAGGTCTGCGTCGTGATCGGCGGGGGCAACATTTTCCGAGGCCTGGCCGGCGAGAAGCGCGGCGTCGATCGCACGACGGGCGATTACATGGGCATGCTCGCGACCGTGATCAACGGCCTCGCCCTCATGGACTGCCTGGAGAAATTGGGCGTCGAAACGCGCGTCCAGTCCGCCATCCCGATGAACCAGATCGCGGAGCCCTTCATCCTCCGGCGCGCCATGCGCCATCTCGAGAAGGGCCGCGTCGTGATCTTCGTCGCCGGCACCGGCAACCCCTATTTCTCGACGGACACCACCGCCGCCCTGCGAGCGAGC
>CAINHV010000300.1 GCA_903848965.1 uncultured Opitutia bacterium
GACCCACCACTACGTCCATGACGTGCCAGTGCTGCGGGATCTGCTGGCGCGACCTCTGTGCTACCTCGGACTGCTGGGCCCGAAGAAGCGGGCGACCAAGATTCTCGCGGATTTGTCCGCAGATGGTCTGGTGCTTTCCGCGGCGCAGAAAGCGGCCCTGCATGCCCCGGTTGGTCTGGATCTTGGCGCCGATGCGCCCGAACAAGTGGCGTTGGCCATGGTCGCCGAAATGCAATCCGTCCTCGGGGGCCGGGACGCTCAGCCGCTGAACCGTCGGGAGCGGCCGATTCATGAGTAAGCCAGGCCAGTCGCTCCCAAAACGGTTCCGCTTTGGGGTCGTGATCCTGGCTGCCGGAGCCTCGACGCGCATGGGTGTGCCGAAGCAGCTGCTGGAACTTAAGGGCCAGCCCCTGATTGTCCGCGCCGTTGAGGCCGCACTCGCCTCCTCAGCGTGGCCTGTCGTGGTGGTCCTCGGCGCCAATGCGGAGAAAATCCGGTCGGTCCTCACGCGGCTGCCAGTCATCGTGGCGGAGAGCCCGGCGTGGTCCGAGGGCATGGCCGCCTCCATTCGGACCGGTGTGACGACGCTCCAGCAATTCTCACGTTCCGTCGATGCGGGGCTCTTTGCGCTCTGCGATCAACCCGGCTTCACGGCCGATACCATTGCCCAATTGCTCGCCGCCCAGCAATCGACGGGTCGCGGCATTGTCGCCGCCCGTTACTCCCAGCGAAACGGTGCCCCGGCGCTCTTCCTGCGGCAGCACTTCGCTGAACTCGGTGCGCTCACGGGCGAGGAAGGCGCCCGCGCGATGCTCAATGGCGATCCCTCCCGCGTCACGGCGGTCGATCTTCCCGAACTCGCCGTGGACATCGACACCCCCGATGATTTTGCGGCCGCGGCCGCAAAATCCTAAAGCGCGGCGGTCCGGGCGCGACTTACGGCAGTCGCGACTCGGCGACCTTCTTCGTTTGGGCCGCGCGAAAACCGTCGAGCGCCTGCTTCACGGCCGGATCCGAGAGCGCCAGGATGGCGGCCGCAAACAGCGCGGAGTTGATCGCGCCCGGCTTGCCGATCGCGAGGGTCGCCACGGGAATTCCGGCGGGCATCTGGACCATCGAGAGCAGGGAATCCATGCCCTTGAGCGATGCCGATTCCATCGGCACCCCGAGCACCGGCAACGGCGTCAGCGCGGCGGCGACCCCGGCGAGATGCGCGGCGCCACCGGCCGCTGCGATGATCACCTTGAGTCCGCGGCCCTCGGCGCCCCGGCACCACTCGAACGCCAGGTCCGGCGTGCGATGCGCACTGATCGCGCGCTTTTCGTAAGCGATTCCCAGTTGATCGAGCATTTGCGCGCAATGCTGCATCGTCTCCCAGTCCGATGTGCTGCCCATGACAATGCCAACCGTGGGATTTACTTGTGCCATGAGCCGGATGAGAAAAAACAAAACGACGTGAGTCAATTCCGGCACGCTCAGGTCATGCGGATCCGAGTGGCTGGGGGTGGCACGGGTCTCCGACCCGTGAAATTCATTCGAACCGAAGACATGGGTCGGGAGACCCATGCCACCGCCAATCCCCTGCTTCCCGCTCAGAGCAGCGATACGCCCTTGGGCACGCGAACGACCGTCGTTCCGGCAATCTTGTCGTGCCAGGACTGGCTCTGGTCATCGATGGCAACCCAGATGAACCCGAGCCCGGCGACGGCGAGAGACAGGAAGCAGCCGAGCGCACGCACAATCGAAGTACCCCAATCGATGGGACGATCGTCGAGCCGCACCACCTTGAGACCACAGATCACGCCGCCGATCGTCGTCCC
>CAINHV010000301.1 GCA_903848965.1 uncultured Opitutia bacterium
AATTCACGGGTCGGGAGACCCGTGCCACGGGCAATCCTTTCGCAGTTTAGGCCGGCTCGATTTTTCCCCATGCCCCGCACCTCCCTCCGGACCGCCGGCTTCACCGAGTCCCTGATTCGCGAGATGTCGCGGGTGGCCGCGCGTCACAACGCGATTAACCTGGCGCAGGGTTTTCCCGATTGGGATCCGCCGCCTGCCCTGGTGGCCGCGGCCAAGGCCGCGCTCGACACGCCGCGTCACCAATACGCGGTGACGTGGGGCTCGCCGGAGCTGCGGGGAGCGCTCGCGGCGAAGCTCAGGCGTTTCATGGGCGTGCCGGTCGATCCTGACGGCGAGATTGTCGTCACCTGCGGAGCAACCGAGGCCATGATGGTGGCCATGATGTCGGTCTGCGATCCGGGCGACAAAGTCGGCCTGTTCTCGCCCTTCTACGAAAACTATAGCGCGGACGCGATTCTCACCGGGGCGATCCCGGTGCACATTCCCCTCCACCCGCCCCATTATCGTTTCGATCCCGACGAGTTGCGTCGCGTGTTCGCTGGCGGATTGAAGGCCTTCATCCTGTGCAATCCGTCGAATCCGTGCGGGCGTGTCTTCACCCGGGAGGAGTTGCTGCAGATCGCGGCGCTGGCCGAGGAGTTCGATGTCTGGGTGATCACGGACGAGGTTTACGAGCACATTGTCTATGCCCCGCACCGGCACACCTACTTCGCGACGCTGCCGGGCATGGCGGCGCGAACGCTGATGTGTTCGTCGCTCTCGAAGACATTTTCGATCACGGGCTGGCGGATCGGCTATGTGCACGCGGCGCCCGAGGTGATCGCGCGGGCACGAAAGGTGCATGACTTCCTCACCATTGGAGCGGCGGCTCCGCTGCAGCATGCGGTGGTGACGGCGTTGAATTTCCCGGCGAGCTACTATGACCAGCTCGCAGCCGAGTACGCGGCGTCACGGGATGTGCTCCTGCACTATCTCGATCAGACCGGTTTGGATTATTCGAAACCCGAGGGAGCCTATTTTGTGATGCTCGACATCTCGGGCTTCGGCTACGCCAGCGACGTGGAGTTTGCGCATTGGATGACGCGCGAGATCGGCGTCGCGCCGGTGCCCGGATCGAGCTTCTTCCCGCAGCCGGAGAATCGCTACGTGCGCCTGCACTTCGCGAAGCGGCCCGAGACCCTGCACGCCGCGGGCGAACGGCTGCTGAAACTGAAGCGCTAGCCCGCATCCTGCCGCGGCAGTCGCAAGCGAACGCAGGCATCCCAGCGGCACAGCATTGCGGGATCGTCCTTGGAGGGACGAGGTCCCCCGAGTCCGAAACCATGCCGTAACGCAATCGGCCTCGGCGGAGCTCGGCCCTCCAGAGAGCACTTGTCGCGGCGTAAAGCCGCTCTTCCATCGAATGTCGTCGCTCCCACCACTACCGCGCCGCCCCGAACTGCTTCACCAGCGCCAACCAGAGGGCGAGGGTCTCGGACTTGCCGTTTACCGAGTCAGCCGCCTCGGAAAAAACAGCGGTCTGGACCAGCACGAGTTTCGACGCCGGATCGACGAACACATACTGGCTGTTGGCGCCGCGCAGGACGAACATCCGGCGCGGCCCGGCGAAGGTCCAGATCTGGTAGCCGTAACCATAATACGGCGTCGGAGCGCCGGGGAGCAGATGCTGGTCCTCGGGCCGGACGGTCGTCGCGGCCAGCAAATAGTCCTTAGGCACGATCTGCTGGCCGTTCCAGGCGCCATCATGCGCGAGCAGCCGGCCGAGCCGCGCCCAGTCGCGCAGGACGGCATTGAAGCCGGACGCCGGAAATTCGAGGCCCGAGGGATCCGCCCACCAGGTGGCGTCCGCTTCCGCGCCGATGGGCTGCCAGATTTTCGCCGTGAGATAGTCCGAGAGGGACTGGCCCGTGACCGCCCGGAGCACGAGGCCGGTCGCTTCGTTGTCGCCGGCCGAGTAGTCGAAATGGGTGTCGACCGAAAAGGCCCGCCGGGTGCGGCCCGCCACGAGGGCCAGCGGGTTGGCGGCGGGGTCGAACATGCCGTCGATCACTTTCTGCGTGTTGACGTTGTCCTTCACCCCATCGACCTCCTTGTCCCACTCGATCCCCGAAGCCATTTGCAGCAGGGCGCGAATCGAAGTCTGGCCGTAGAGCGTACCCTGGAGGCCCGGGACATACTGCGCCGCCGGATCCTCGAGCGATTTGATCCGGCCCTCCGCCAGCGCCACGCCCGCGAGCAGGGACATCACGGATTTCGCCATCGACGCGGACATGAAGCGATCGGTGTCCGTCCGGCCATACTGGTAACGCTCGAGGAGAATCGTGTCGCCCTGCAGGACAAGGATTCCGGTGACCGGAAAGTGCGCGAGATACTCGTCGAGGGTGAGCGTCCGGCCGCCGAACTCATAGCGAATCGCCGGTTCCTGATCCGCCCGCTGAAAATTCCAGGGCGTGCCCGCGCGGGTCACGCGGTGCGAGGGGAAGATCTGATCGTATCGGCTGTAGGAGCCGACAAGGAACGGCTTCGTGTTCCAGGTCGTGCGATTGCCGACCGGAAATTTATCCGCCTCGCCGAAAGCCGCGGCGTCCGGACCCGAGGCGCTGAACCCCGGTCCGGCCGCCGGGACGGTCGCGACCGCCCCGAGCCAGGCCGCGACAGCGAGGGCCAGAGCGCGGGGCAGGGCGATCACTTGGTGGCGGGACCCTTCGGGGCGGGAATGTCCAGGGCTTGAATCGGCGTGCGGACAAAGAAGACGCCGGGACCGCCCGCCTGCTTCGCATCCAGATCGTAGAAGAGGGTTCCCAGCGTCTCGTTGTCGAGCTGCACCGTGCGCGGCCAGCCGCGGCCGGGAATTCGGCGGCCGGGATTGTAGACGGTGAGGGACCGATCGAATTCCCAGGTGCGGCCGTCGTCGCGCGAGAGCGTCAACTGGTACGCCCATTCGCCGTCCTGGCCGACGCCGTAGACGATCGAGGTCAACGCGATCCATCCGTTCCGCAGCACCGTCAGGTCGTAGCCGGCGACACCGAAATGCGGCAACGCATGCAGGGCCTGCCAGGTGCGACCCTGATCGACGGAGCGGAGCCCGCGGACGATGTTGTCCGGGGTGGAGATCGGCGTCGCGGCATTCGCCACCGGCGCGCCGCTGATCAAGGCACCTTGGCGGGTTTTGACCATGGGCACCATGCCGTGACGGCGCTCATCGCCGAACGGCTCGATCTGCGAGGTCTCGGGGTTGAAGATGATGGTGCGATCGGAGAGGGCCAGCACCCACCGGTTGGGCGCGAGCTCCAGCAGCGGGTGACGCAGGCAACTGTAGTTCGTGAGATTAGGCACCGGAATGTCGCGCGGCTTCGACCAGGTGCGACCGTCGTCGTCGCTCGTGCAGAACTGCGGCTGGCGCCACAGCTTCTCGCCTTCCGAATGGTAGCACGACCACTGCAGGACGATGCGCCCGGTGCTCAAGGTGGTCAGCGATCCCGGATAAATGGAGCAGCGATCTATTCCGGGGATGGGTCGCGGCGCACTCCAGGTCCGGCCGCCATCGGTCGAACGAGTGAGCTGCAGCTCCTTGCCGCCGCCGCCCTGCTCGTTGTACACCGCAATCACATCGCCATTCCGCGCCACGGTCAGCGAGGGATGAACGTGTCCGTCGATGACGTTGCCGACGCGGACCGGTGCGGCTGGTGCGGCGGTGGCGGCGAAGCCGGGAGTGGCGGGCAGGAGCAGGAGGGCAAAGGCAGCGATCATCAACCGGGCGAACGGGCGGCGCCGAATCGGGCTGCTCGGGAGGTGAGGCACGGACAGGGGGTACGGGATCATGCGTTCACGAGACAGGTCCCGGCTCAAGGCTGTCAACCAACGAGTTGGCGCCGAGCGGGCGCGCGATCGGCAAAAGTCCGACCTCGAGGCGGGTGGCGCCGGCCCGAGATTTCTAATGTCTCAATGTTGCGCGCCCGGATTTTCCCGGACCCCCGCCATCATCAGCCGGTCGGTCCAGGCCAGCGCAATCGCGGAGACCACGAAGACCACGTGGATGATCACCTGCCACATGACGCCGTTGTTGGAGAAGGCCACAAGCGGGGACTTCACCTCGATGAAGGTCTTGAGCAGGTGAATGGAGGAAATGCTGACCAACGCGGTCGCGAGCTTCACCTTGAGGACGCCGGCGTTGACGTGGCTGAGCCACTCGGGCTGATCGGAATGGTCGTCGAGATGGAGCCGGGAGACGAAGGTTTCGTAGCCGCCAATAATCACCATGATCAGCAGGTTCGCGATCATCACGACGTCGATCAGGCCGAGGACGCCGAGCATGATCACCGTGCCGGTGTCGGGACCGGTTCCGGGGGCCGCCGGATGTATTACGGCGTGAAACAGGTGCCAGAGCTCGATGAAGAACTGATAGACGTAGACGCCCTGGGCAACGATCAGGCCGACATACAGCGGGGCCTGCAGCCAGCGGCTGGCAAAGATGGTCTTCTCGAGAACGACTTCGGTGATGCTATCGGGTTTGGACATGGGTGAGAACCTTGCGCGGTTCGAAAAGTCATCATCGCCCGCGCCGAGCCGGGCAAGCCAATGCTTTACTTCCTCCACACATCGCCGACTTCGCCGCCGAACCAGCGAGTCGTGACGACTTTCTGCTGGGTGTAGAACTGCACGGCTTCGCGGCCCTGGATGTGGAGGTCGCCGTAGAAGGAGTCGTCCCAGCCGGTGAAGGGGAACATGGCCATTGTGGCCGGCACGCCGACGTTGATGCCGACCATGCCGGCCTTCACGCGGTGCTTGAACTCGCGCGCGGCACCGCCGCTGTTGGTGAAGATTGCCGCGCCGTTGCCGAAGGCGGAGGCGTTGGTCAGCGCGATGGCGCGATCCAGATCGTCCATCCGCATCACGTTGAGCACGGGCCCGAAGACCTCCTCGCGGGCGAGGGTCATGTTGGCCTCGACGCCGTCGATGATCGTGGCCCCGAGATAGAAGCCGCGCGGGGCGTCGGGCACCGTCACGCCGCGGCCGTCGGCGATGACCTTCGCGCCTTCCTTCTCGCCGCTGGCGACCAGGCTGAGGACGCGGTCGCGATGCTGGCTGGTGATGACGGCGCCCATGTCGGGTTGCCGGTCGGGCAAATCGGTCCGGCCGACCTTGATGGCGCGAGCGGCGCTGACGAGCGAGGGCAGGAGTCGATCGGCCGCCGCGCCGACGGTGATGGCCGTCGAGCCGGCCATGCAGCGCTCGCCGGCGCAGCCAAACGCCGCGGTGGACAGGGCTTCGACCGTCTTCGGGATGTCGGCATCGGGCATGATGACGAGGTAGTTCTTCGCGCCACCGTTGGCCTGCACGCGCTTGCCGTTCCGCGTGCCGGTTTCGTAGATGTATTTGGCGACTGGCGACGAGCCGACAAAGGAGATGGCGCGAACCTGCGGGTGCGTGAGCAGCGCATCGACGGCCGCCCGGCCACCATGGACGAGATTGAACACGCCCTTGGGGCAGCCGGCCTGCTCGAGGAGCTGGCCGAGGAGAATCGCGGTGAGCGGGACCTTCTCGCTCGGCTTCAGGACGAACGTGTTGCCGCAGGCAATCGCGAGCGGGTACATCCATAGTGGGACCATGGCCGGAAAATTGAAGGGCGTGATGCCGACGCAGACGCCGAGCGGCTGGAGGAGCGTCTCGCAGTCCACGTTGCGTGCCATGTTCTCCAGCGTGTCGCCGAAGAGCAGCGACGGCACGCCGCAGGCATACTCGATGTTCTCGAGACCGCGAAAAGCGCTGCCGCGGGCCTCGGCGTAGGTCTTGCCGTGTTCGCGGGCGACGCAGCGGCAGAGGGCGTCGAAGTTTTGTTCGACGAGCTGGCGATATTTGAAAAACACCCGGGCGCGGTCGACGGCTGGCGTTTCGCGCCAGGCTGGAAATGCGGCCTGGGCCGCGCCGACGGCAGCGTTGACCTCGGCGGGGCCACCGGCAGGGCACTCGGCGATGACGTCACCGGTGGACGGATTGTAGACCGGCGTGCTGGGACCGGCGGAGGTGATCCATTCACCACCAATAAAGTGCGGGCAGGGAGTAAGGGCAGACATGCGGGAAAAGAGTTCGAGTTTGGACCACAAAGGCAGAGCGCCGGGGAGCCGCAACCAAGGAGTCGGGAAGGCTTCGGCTTCCCTGAGGGTCGGGCGTGGAAATACATGAAGCCTTGTCAATTGCTGGGTTGTGTCGCGGGCGGGTTCCCTTCTAGGTACGTATTTAGTACCCCAAGTGAGAACCCAGATGGTGACGGCAGCAGGACAGGGATTAGGGCGGCGTTTTGTGCTGAAAGGCACGCGTGGCGGCTGTTTGTCGCGGGTGCGCGTGGCCATTCGGGGGCGATTTTTTCCGGGCTCCGACTTTGCCTGACCCGATGCCAACCAACGTCTTCAGCCACCTCCTCGGGAGCCTGCCGTCGATCCTCAGCGCCGCGTTTCCATACTTGGACATCTCGGACGAGATCGTGCTCGGGCTGGCGGCGCTGGTGACCTTGTTGGGTATCCGGCTCTGCTGGCTCGCATCCGAACACCGGATGTCGATCGAGGAGGACGCGAAGGACGGCAAGCTGACGGAGGAAGAGGCGCGCCGGAGAATCAATCAGCTCGTCTGGAGTGGCCCGGCCATCGTGATTGCCGGTGTCGCGATGATCGCGCTGACGCTGCTGCCGTGAGTAGCATGGGTCTCCAGACCCATGGGAACCCTTCGAAGAACGCTTTCGAAGCCGCCCGGTTTCAAAGGAGGCTGCTCGCGGGACGGCGATTGCTGCCTTCCACGGGCCGGGAGCCCCGTGCCACTCAGAGTGCTCTCATCGCGGTGCGGCTGTAGCCACGAGCGCCAGTAAGTGGATGAACGCCCGTTGTTCCACTCGCGGGCGCTGGTGGCTACGGGAAACGGGCCTTTCTGGTCAGCCACTCAGGCCTCGCTGCCGCAGCGCTCGATGGCGTCGCACGCGACCTCGACCCCGCGTTCTGCCTGCACCCGGGTTCCGAGTGCGGCGGCCCGCTCGGAGTAACGCGCGTCGGTGAGCAGGAGGCTGAGTTCGCGGGCGACGACTCCGGTCCGGTAGCGCTCCCGCGACACGGTCCGGCCGGAACCGAGTCGCGTGATGCGCGCCGCGTTGTCGAACTGATCGTGGGCGAAAGGCACCACCAGCATCGGCCGGCCCGCACGCAGCGTCTGCGCGGTCGTGCCCACGCCGCCCTGATGCACCACGGCGGCGGCCCGCGGAAAAATGCGGCGGTAGGGAAGATAATCCCAGGCGAGAACGGACGCCGGCAGATCCGGCGGGGGCGGATTGTTGCCGAGTAACAGCAAGGCGCGACGGCCGATCCTCGCGGCGGCTTGCGCGCTCTCGGCGTAGAAATTCCCCGCGAGATAGACTGCCGCCGAGCCGAGCGTGAAAACAATCGGCGGGTCACCCGCCTGCAGGAACGCCTCGACCTCCGGCGGCAGCGCCGGCCTCCGATCGGCGTCCTCCCCGATCTCATCGAAGAAACAAAATCCAGTTTGCACCATCGAGGTCGGCCAATCCGGTTGCGGCGACTGCAACACGGAGGAGAAGAGGGCGAGGTTCAGCCGCGGCGAGAACTTGCCTTCGAACAGGGGATGGCCGCCCGGCGGCAGGCCGAGTTCACGGCGGAGGTCGCGGAGCGGCCGCCACCACGAATGGGAGACGTGCCGGCCGGCCCATTTAACGAACCGCATCGCGGGGGCGCCAAGCCGCGGCAGCCAGCGGAGTCCACGCGCCACCGGCAGGATCGGCGGGTCGGACGTGGAGAAGAGCGAGATCGGCGCCAGAAAATAGGACACCCAGCGCACGCCGCGGGTGGCCGCGAGGAGGGGGGCGGCGAAGACCAGTTCGCTGGCCACCAGGAGATCAGTGTCGCCGACGATCGTCGCGAGATCCTCGTGCATGACGCGCACCGTCGGAAAGAGATGATCGCGCATCAGCCGCTCGGTGCCGCGGGGGCCGTCCATGATCTCGGCGACGACGCGTTCGCCGTCGGCCAGCAAATCCGGACGCACCGCGTGAAACTCCAGGCCCAGCGCCGCGATCTTGCCGCGATAGTTCTCGCTCGTGGCGAGCACGACCGGATGACCGCGCCGCCTCAGCTCGAGTGCGAGCGCGATCGCCGGGTGCAGATCGCCCAGCGAGCCGTACGTTGCGATCACGATGCGGGGCATCCGGAGAGTGATGAGTGGCAGGCTTCGGGTGACAAGACCCGAGCTGTGCTGCCGTGGCTGCCGAGGGGCGGTGGCTGCGAGCGTGAGCGAGTGGCGGCCTGGGCTCGACGTAGGTCGGGTGGCATGGGTCTCCCGACCCATGAACCGGGATCTGAAATGCCTTCCACGGGTCGGGAGACCCGTGCCACGCCCCGGCCGGAGCCCGGCACTATTGGTCCCCGAGCCGCACCGGCCGGCCCGGGCGGGCGTCCGTCAGGGCGCCGGCGCGAATCACGGGCACGCCGTTGACGAGGACGTCACTGAAGCCCAGCGCGTAGTGGTGCGGATCGTCGAACGTCGAAGGATCGGAAACCGTCGCAGGATCGAAGACCGCCACATCGGCGATGAAGCCGGGCTTGAGTTCCCCGCGGCGGGCGAGCCGGAAGGTCTGCGCGGGGAGCGAGGTCATCTTGCGGACGGCGTCCTCGAGCGTGAGGACCTTCAGGTCGCGCACGTAGTGACCGAGGACGCGGGCGTTGTTCCCATAGCCGCGCGGGTGCGGGACGCTGTCGCCGAACTTCCGCGGGGCGGCGTCCGACGCGATCATGGTGCGGGGAAGCTTCATGAAGGCCTGAAGATCCTTCTCGTCCATGCCGTGGAACACGCCGGCCGCGCCGCCGTTCGCGACGATCTCAAGGATGACCTCGATTTGGGCGTCAATCGAATCGGTGCCGCGGAGCAGCTGGGCGCATTGCTTGATGCTTTTGACATTGAGCCGCGGGTCGTGCTCGTACGAGGCGACGACCGCGTAGCTGTAATCGCCGCGCGCGCCGGT
This sequence comes from uncultured Opitutia bacterium, assembly GCA_903848965.1. Classification (GTDB taxonomy): domain Bacteria; phylum Verrucomicrobiota; class Verrucomicrobiia; order Opitutales; family Opitutaceae; genus ER46. The sequence continues at coordinate 9,017 of CAINHV010000301.1, forward strand.
CTCGATCGAACCCTTCATCGCGGCGACCATCCGCGCCTTCTGGACAGGATCGGCCAGCCGGGCCTTGAACCGGGTGTCGCCGCCTTCGCGGACATCACTCGGCACCAGCGTGGCGATGCCGGTGCTGGAGGCCGTGTAAGCGTATTGGTCCTGCGTGATGTCGAGTCCCTCGGCGCGCGCCCGCTCCAGGAACGCCATGACGTCGCCGGTGCGGCCCCAGGCGGCGGGTCCGGACAACTTGAGATGGGAAACCTCGGCACGGATCTTCGCCTCGCGGGCGATCCGGGCGAGTTCCTCGAGCGCCTCGAAGATCCGCACGGTCTCGTAACGCATGTGGCTCGCGTAGATGCCGCCCTGCGCGGCCACGACCTTGGCGAGTTCCACAATCTCCTCGGTGCGCGTGTAGGTGCCGGGCAGATAGATTAGCCCGGTGCTCATGCCGACGGCGCCATCGCGCATCGCCTTCGCCACCAGCGCTCGCATCTGATCGAGTTCGGCGGGAGTGGGCGGACGCATGAAACTTCCACCCATGACCTGGGCGCGCACCGCCCCCTGGCCGATCAGGGCGCCCACGTTGGGGCCGACCTTGGTCCGCTCGAGGCCCGCGAAGTATTCGCCGAGGTCCACGGCCGACATTCCGCAGTTGCCGGTGATGATGGTGGTGACGCCCATGCGCAGAAAATTCTCCGCGAACGGCAGCTCGGTGATTTCCTCCGAGTGCGTGTGCACATCGATGAATCCGGGCGTGACCACCTTGCCGGTGGCATCGATCTCGGTGCGGGCGGTGCCGGGGGCGGAGCCGACGGCGACGATGCGGCCATCGCGGATCGCGACGTCGCCGGGCATGGCCGGCCGGCCGGTGCCGTCAATGATCCGGCCGTGGCGGATGACGATGTCGTAGTCGGCCGGGCGTGACACCGGCGTGGTGCAGCCGGCCAGAAAAACGCCGGCGGAAATCAGGAGCCAGGAGGCGGAGCGGTGCATGGGAATCGGAGTGCTGGGGAAATGATGCCAACCTGGGCGCGAATTGCGATGCAGGCTGGCCCAAATTGAGGTGGGCGGATTGTGTCGCGGTGATGGCGGAAAAACCCACGTTTCGCGAGGCTCTGCGCTTCTGGCTGAAGCTGGGGTTGATCAGCTTTGGCGGCCCGACGGGGCAGATCGCGATTCTGCACACCGAACTCGTCGAGCGGCGGAAATGGATTGGCGAAGCTCGGTTCCTGCACGCGTTGAATTACTGCATGCTGTTGCCGGGCCCGGAGGCGACCCAGTTGGCGACCTATTGTGGCTGGCTGCTGCACGGGACCTGGGGCGGAATCGTCGCGGGTGCGCTCTTCGTGCTGCCCTCGGCGTTCCTCCTCTGGGTGCTCAGTTGGATCTATGTGGCGTACGGGGCGGTCCCGTGGATGGCCGCCATCTTCACCGGTTTGAAACCGGCGGTGACGGCGATCGTGGCCGTCGCGGTGATTCGGATCGGCCAGCGAGTGCTGAAACGGCCGGCCCTCTGGCTGGTGGCGGCGGTGGCGTTTGTGGGGATATTTTTTCTGCACGTGCCATTTCCTGCGATCATCGCGGGGGCGGCGTTGATCGGAGTGATCGGCGCGGCGATTTGGCCGGCGCAATTTCCGGCGACGGCCGGGCATGGCGGGAGCGCGCCGGGGACGGTGATCGGTGATGCGGAGGCTTCGGCGGAGCATACGCGCCCGTCGTGGGCCCGCGCCGCCAGGGTGCTGACGGTTTCACTCGTGCTTTGGTGGACGCCGGTGGTCGTGGCCGGGCTGTGGCAGGGGTGGGACGGGACCCTGGCGCGCGAGGGGCTTTTTTTCAGCCAGGCGGCGATGGTGACCTTCGGCGGCGCCTACGCCGTGTTGCCGTATGTCGGGCAACAGGCCGTGGAGACGCAGGGCTGGCTGACGGCGTCGCAGATGTTGGATGGGCTCGGGCTGGCCGAGACCACCCCGGGACCGCTCATCATGGTCGTGCAGTTCGTGGGTTTTCTCGGCGGATGGAATCAACCGGGGGCGTTGAGCCCGCTGGTGGCGGCGACGCTCGGTGCGGCGATGACGACGTGGACAACGTTCGTGCCGTGTTTCCTTTGGATTTTTCTCGGTGCCCCGCATGTCGAACAGCTTCGGGGCCACGCGCGACTGGGGCAGGCGTTGACGGCGGTGACTGCGTCGGTCGTCGGCGTGGTGCTGAATCTCGCCGTGTGGTTCGGGCTGCACGTTTTCTTCCCTGGCGGAGGAAAGCTGGATGCGTTCGCCTTGGGCGTCGCGGTGGCGGCATTCGTGGCGATGCAGCGGTTCAAGGCCGGCGTGATTGCGGTCGTGCTCGGGGGAGGAGCGGTGGGATGGATCGCGAGCGTCGTCGGGGTTTCGTGAGGGTCGGTCGGAATTTGACCGCGGATAGCGCGGAGAGGGCGGATAAAGGCCGATCGGCTTGATATCCGCGCCATCCGCGTAATCCGCGGTCAACTCCGGGTTGCTCGATCGTGGAGTGTTCCGATCATGCCTTGGGCGGGATTTAGGGGATGGGCAGGATTTAACCGAACCGGGGCGCGTGGCTTTTCCTGGAAATCCCGGCCCATCAATTCCTGTCCAAGGCCTAGTTCAGCGCGTACGTTTCGACCGTGACTCAAAACTGGCCTGACGACCTGCATCCCGTTCGAGGGATCATGAGCATGTCGCACCTGCTGGTGGAGGCGGACGGGGCGGTGCTGTTGGACACGGGCTTTCCGGGCGATCAGGGGAGAATCCGGCGCGGCATGGCGAAGCTCGGGCTCGGGCCGCGGGACTTGAAGGCGATCGTGCTCACGCACGGACACATCGATCATGCGGGCAACGCGGCGTGGGCGAAGGCGTGGAGCGGGGCGCCCGTGTATGCGCATCCGCTGGAGCAGGCGCATATCGACGGGACGTTTCCATATGCCGGTTTCTCCCGCGTGACGGGCGTGCTCGAGGCGGCCGGGCGCGCGGTCACGGGCTACCGTCCGGTGCCGATCGACGTGCCAATTGCGGATGGCCAGGAGCTGCCATTCTGGGGCGGGTTGAAGGTGGTGTTCCTGCCCGGACACACGATCGGGCACTGCGGGTTCTACAGTGTCCGGCACGATCTGCTCTTTACCGGCGATTTGTGGGTGCGGTTCATGATGCGAACGCAGGCGTCACCGCGAGTCTTCACCGATACCCCGGAGCTGGTGCCGGCGAGCCTCCGCAAGGCACGGGCGATCGGCGCACGCTGGGTCGTGCCGGGGCACTACGACCTGCCGGACGCGACGCAGTTGCGGCGGCAGTTCGAGGAACTGTGTGCGGAGCGGGAACGACCGAGACCGACGGTCTAGGAATTTGTCGCGGGGCAGCGCCTCGCGCTGCCCTGGGTTTTTGCGAAGCAAAAACCCGGTGGTTAGAGGGTGTCGTGCACCTCTTCTGAGGTGAAACCGATGCGGGCTATTGGAGGTACGAGGTCCCCCGAGTCCTAATCCGTGCAGCGATGCAATCGGCCTCGACGGAGCTCGGCCCTCCAGACGACAGGA
>CAINHV010000302.1 GCA_903848965.1 uncultured Opitutia bacterium
CGACGAGCGGCAGCCCTACATCAATGGGTTTTGGCTCGCGCCCGTTAAAAATCCTCCGCCGGCACGCTCCCTCCTGGATTCCGACGTTGCCACGCCTTCGGGAGGAGGTGCACTTTGCCGTCAGTTTTCCCCGGCAACCCCTTCCCTGAATCATGCTGATCGAACTCTCTTTCACCCGGACGGTCGCGCGTCGGACCTGGTCCGGCGGCCTCGCGCTCCTCGCCGCTCTGCTCGGGACGCTGGGTCTCCGCGCTGCGGAGACCCGACCGAACATCCTTTGGATCACGTTCGAGGACACGAGCACCATCATGGGTGCCGACGGGGATCCGCAGGCGCGGACGCCGAACTTCGACACGTTCGCCAAGACGGGCGTCCGTTTCACCCGGGCCTTTGCCTACACCGGCGTCTGTGCGCCGGCTCGCTCCTGTCTCATCACGGGCGTCTATCCGACACGGCTGGGCAGCCATCACATGCGCTCGGCCACGCCGCTGCCGCCCGGCTTCAAGGTCTTCTCCGAGTACCTCCGCGAGGCCGGCTACTACGCGACGAACAACCTGAAGGAGGACTATAATTTTCTCACGCCGAAAACCGCGTGGGACGAGTCGAGCAACAAGGCGCACTGGCGGGGACGCCAGCCGGGCCAGCCGTTCTTCGCGGTGTTCAATCACATGATTACGCACCAGAGCCAGGCGTTCGGGCCGGACGAGGCCGCCTTTGCCAAGGGCCAGCCAGCGCCGCCGACCGATCACGACCAGGCCAAGGTGACGGTGCCGCCGATTCACCCGGACATCCCTGAGTTTCGCCGGGAGTGGGCCCGCTATTACGACAACGTGACGAAGATGGACCAGCAGGCCGCGGCGATCCTCAAGCAGCTGGAGGATGACGGACTCGCGGAGGACACGATCGTCTTCTGGTTCGCCGACAACGGCACCGGACTGCCCTCGATTAAGGGCTGGGCCTGGCACAAGAGCCTCAACGTGCCCTGCCTCGTGCGTTTTCCAAAAAAGTGGGAGCACCTGCGCGGTTCGATTCCGAACGGGGACAACGATCGCATGATCGCCTTCATCGATTTCGCGCCGACGGTGCTGAGCCTCGCGGGGATCAAGGTGCCGTCCCATATGCAGGGCACCGCATTTTTCGGGCCGCAGGCCGGTGCGCCGCGCCGGATGGCTTTCGGCGGCAAGGAACGGCACAGCGAGCGCTACGACATGATTCGCTACGCGCACGACGGGAAGATGCACTACCTGCGCAATTTTCTGCCGCACCTGCCGTGGGGCCAGTACATGAGCTACAATTACCAGCACGCCAGCCTGCGGAAATGGCAGCAATTGCACGACGAGGGCAAAATCAGTGGGATCACGGATCGCTTCTTCCAGACGAAGCCGATGGAGGAATTGTACGATACGTCGGTCGATCCCTGGGAGGTGAACAATCTCGCGAACGATCCCCGCTATGCTGCGGACCTGAAGCGGCTGCGGGGCGAGTTGGAAGCGTGGATGATTCAGAACGGCGATCTCGGGCTGCTCACGGAATACGAGATGCGCCAGCGTTCGGCGGGTCGGGCGCCCTATGAACTTGCGACCGATCGGGTGCAGAACCCCGTGGCGGCGCTCCTCGGGGCGGCGCGGACCGCGAATGAACGCGACCCGAAGAATCTTCCGGAACTCGTCCGCCTGCTGGAGAACAAGGATGCCGCTTTTCGCTGGTGGGGTGTGACGGGATTGACGGCGCTCGGCTCCAAGGCGGCGCCGGCGGCGGATGCCCTTGCCAAGGCGACGAAGGATTCCTCGCCCGAGGTCCGGATCGCGGCCGCGGAAGCCCTGGATCGCGTGGGGCGCACGGACGAGGCGCTGGCTGTCCTCGAAGCGGAGATGCAATTCCCGACCTCCGCCCTGATCCGACTCGCGGCCCTCAACGCCATTGATCGGCTCGGGACCCGCGCGAAGCGCCTGGCACCGCTGTTGATCAAGGCGAAGATCCCCGACCCGATCCAAGTCGATGCCCAGGATTATGTGGAGCGGATGATCGAATACATGCCGGTCCGGCTCGGCGCTAAGTAACGGCGGCCGGTTCGCGGCTTCCTCCAGCGGACGACATGCTCGGTCGATTCCAAAACGCGCTTCGGATCGGGGTGCTGTCTTTCACGGGCGTTGTCGGCGCGTGGGCCGATCCGCAGACCGACGTCCGCAACGGGCTGAGGACCTTGGGCAAATCAAGCTACGCGTGGGAAACGACGGTCCGGCAGCGTTCGAGCGGGGACGGGGCCGGACTGGCCTTGAACCCGGCGGCGGCGATCGAGATCACAGGTCGGACCGATCCCGACGGCAACACGGAGGTCACGTTGCTGCCGTCGCGCCAGACGATCGATGCGCCGGTGACGGCCGTGTTCAAGTTTGGGGATGCGGTCGGCCACACCCCGCTCGGGTGGCTCCGACGGACCGAGATTCATGAGGCAGAGGGGGCGGAGCGCGACCGGATGATTCCCTTCGAGGGGAAATCCGTCCGGCGGTCCAAGGCCTTCGCGACCGCGTTGCGCGCGATGGCGGTTCAGACGCCGCTCGGGGAAGCCCTCGATCTGATCGCGGACGTCAAAACCTTCCGGGAGGAGGCCGGTCTCGTCATTGGAGATCTGCGAGACGAAGCCATCGAGAAACTATGGGCGGAGCCGCGGGCGAAGAGTGCACCGGAACTGATGGGCAACATCGTGTTCAAGTTCAGCGACGGCGTGGTGAGCGAGTATCATTTTCTGATCGGAATCGGATTTCCGGCCTCGAAGAAGCGGACGGTGAACTGGTCCGTGATGCAATGGACCACCCGGATTCACGACGTCGGAACGGCGGTCGTCGAACCCCCGGCCGGCGCCGTCGAGAAGCTGAAGGACTGACGGCGGATCCCTTTTCCGCGCGGCCAAAGTTTTTTGTCAGGATGAACAGGAGTCGGAAACAGGATGGGACAGAATGCTAATCCAAGTTCCCACGCCGTCGTCCGTCGCTCGGACCATCGGCTCGAAATCTTCCGTCATCTACGGATCACACCGGCTCGGGTCCGAACCGTTTGATCGCTGAGGACACGGAGGGTGGGGAGGGTTCCAATCCTCCAATCCACCGCCCCCCCCCGCCGCGAACGTCGCCACGGCAGGCCTTTCCCCTGGGCTCGCCTTCTGTGCAAAGGTTTGGGCCCAATCGACCGCACAAGAGGCAACCAAGTCCAAGTCCTGGCTTCCTGGTTTCCGGCTTAAGCCCGGCCCGATCGCCCGCGCGATCCAATTGATCGTCAGGCGGCGGGTGCGGCGGGTGCCGAGCCGAGCACCATCGCATCGGCGTAGCTGAACCGCCAGCGGACTTCGCGCTGCAATGGCGTCTCCACGATCACGACGGTGTTGCTCTTCACATAGCCCTTTCCGCGCTCCGGATCCGGAATCATTTCCATGTTCGTCTTGGGGAGCGTGGACGTGAACCAGTTCGGCGCCATCGGTGCGTGGGCTGCGAAATAATCTCTCAGGGAAATGTTGGTCATAGAGTGAGCATCGAATGGCGTCCGTCAGTCGAACCGACCCGGTGCCCTTCGCCGAACATGCATCTTCTAGTTCTGAAATCGCCAGCTCGCAATGGCGATCGCTCGGATGGGGTGCGAGGCGACGTCCGCTTCCAGGCGGCAGGTCGGCTAGAGCCGTTAAAGTGAAAGTGTACCCGACAAGACGTCGAGGGCGCGCCCGAGGCACGCCGCTGCAAAAGTCTGGGCGTCTGTCTTCGCGATTTTTGGCGGGTCACTCATGGCCGGGAGGATTCCTGGGAGGGCTTAGCTCCGTCGCGGCCGGGGCCCGTCGCGAGCGCCGGCCCTACATTCAACGGCAGGATTCCGGGAGGGGGAGCGTCACGCCGCCCCTACATCGAATGCCGTTAGCCAGACTGTTTGCCATCGCAACGTCTCGCCGGGATCGGGGAATAGAACTCACTCCCATGGTCGTTCCATCTGGAGGTGGTCTCCCGACCCATGTCCCGCG
>CAINHV010000303.1 GCA_903848965.1 uncultured Opitutia bacterium
TATCACGGTCACTCCGACTCGCTCCTGATCAAGGCCGGCTCGGGCGCCCTCACCCACGGCAACCCGGACAGCGCCGGCGTGCCGGCATCGTTCGCCAACGAAACCGTCGTCCTTCCCTACAACGACCGCCTGGCCCTCGACGCGGCCTTCGCCGCCAATCCCGGACAGATCGCCGGCGTCATCATCGAGCCCTACTGCGGCAACGTCGGCTTCATCATGCCCGACCCGGGCTATCTGCAGTACCTCCGCGACATCACGGCGCAGCACGGCACGATCCTGATTTTCGACGAAGTCATGACCGGCTTCCGTCTCCACAAGGCCGGTGTCCAGGGCCTGCTCAACGACGAGCGCGCCAACGCCTCAATTCCGAACTCCCCACTCCCAACTTCCCTCCCGCCCGCCTTCGCCCCCGATCTCACGTGCCTTGGCAAAATCATCGGCGGCGGTCTGCCGGTGGGCGCCTTCGGTGGTCGCGCCGACATCATGGATTACCTCGCGCCGCTCGGCCCGGTGTATCAGGCGGGGACCTTGAGCGGCAATCCGCTCGCCATGGCCGCCGGCATTTCCGCGCTCCGGCTCCTCGAGGAACTCAACCCTTACCAGCGCCTCGATCAACTCGGCCGCCAGCTCCGCGATGCCGTGCTCACCGCGTGTCGCACCAAGGGCCTCCCCGTGCAGGTGCCGCAGTGCGGCTCCATGTTCAGCATCTTCTTCACCGCCACGCCGGTCCGCGACTACGCGACCGCGTTGCAGGGTGACGCGAAGCTCTTTGCCCGCTTCTTTCACGTCTGCCTCGATCAGGGAGTCTATCTCGCCCCGAGTGCCTACGAAGCCGGCTTCATCAGCACCGCGCACGACGGCGCCGCGATCGACCGGGCGTGCGACGTTCTGACGACGGCAATTCGGAAGATTTGAGTTCTCGCCAAGGGAGAAAAGCCCTCGATGCTCAGCGTGGCTTCCCACCCAATGCGTCCGTTCCTTGGTTTTATCGCCCTGCTCGGCGCTCTGGTTGGTGCCGCCCTCGGCCAGCCCACGGATGCCCCCGCCCTGCCGCTCGATGAGTTGAAGCCCGGCATGACGGGCACGGTTTGGACCGTTTTCCAGGGCACCGAGCCGGAGCCGTTTGCCGTGGAGGTCACCGGCGTCCTGCGCAACGCCCTCGGGCCCGGCAAGTCTCTCATCGTCTGTCGGCTCACCGATCCACGCGTCCAGCAAATGGGCGCCGTCGCCGGCATGAGCGGCAGCCCGCTCTACATCGAGGGCCGGCTCGCGGGCGCGCTCAGTTACCAGATCCAGCGTTTCGAGACTGTTCGCTACGCCGGTTTCACGCCGGCGGCGGATCTCGCCGAGGTCGGCGACCGGGCCGTCAATGGCCCTCCCGCCGACCTGATCGCTACGACGGCGACGGAGTCGCCCTTCAAGACGCTTCAGCCCGTTTTCACCCTCGGTGGCCTCAGCCCCGCCGTGGCCGATCTCTTCGCCCCGCGGTTTGCGGCCCTCGGTCTCAACGCCTCCGCCCTCGGCGGCAGCACGCAGTCCGCCTCCGACGTTCCCTCCGCCGTCCCTGTCGTTCTGCGCCCCGGTTCCGCGGTCGGCGTGGCCCTGGCCACCGGCGACATCACCCTCGCGGGCACTGGCACGGTCTCGACCGTGAACGGCAGGCAGATCACCGCCTTCGGCCATCCGATGCTTTCGCTGGGCGACGTCGCCCTGCCCATGTGCGCGGCCGAGATCGTCGCCATCCTCCCTTCGCAGATGCAGTCGGTGAAGATCGCGAACACCGGCGCCGTCATCGGCACCATCAATCAGGATCGCCTCTCCGCCGTCTCGGGCACCCTCGGCGCCGGTCCCGCCATGACGGAGGTTGAGGTCACGGTGAACACCCAGCGCGGGGCCGGTCGCAAGCTGCGATTCTCGGTGGTCCGCCAGCAGCAACTCACCCCCGCCCTCGTCGCCGCCGGCGTCAGCCAGGCCATTCTCGGCTCCAACGATGCCGGGCTCGCCAACGGGTTTCGCGTCAGCAGCAACGTCAGCTTTCCAGCCGATCAGCGGCTGAGCTTCCACACCCTCTACTCCGGCCCGCAGGGTTTTGCCCAAGGGTTGAACGATTTTGTTCAAGGGCTTTCCGCCAACCTGCAGAACCCTTACGCCAAAACCTTCCCCGACCACGTCGCCTTTACCGTTGAGCCGCTCGACGACAATCCGACCGTCACGCTCGATCAGTTCCAGCTTTCGCGCACCACGGCCCAAGCCGGCGAGACCCTGCAGGTCACCCTCGCCTGGCGCAACTGGCAGGGCGACGCGCGCCGCGAGACGGTCGAACTTCCCGTCGATCCGGCCTGGGTGGGCAAGCAACTCGAGGTCATCCTCGCGCCTGGCCGCGTGCTCGACGAATTGACCGGCCGGCCCCGGGTGATCCCCGCGGCCGAGCTGCGCAGCTTCGAAGCCTACCTCGCCGCCATGCGCGATGACCGCCCGACGGACGGAGTCTGCATCGCCGTCGTGGAAAAGACTTCTCTCTTCAGCGACCAGACCGTCGCGACGCCTGAGACGCCTGGGTCGATCGAGCGCATCGCCCGCGCCTCCGATGAATCCCGTTTCCGTCGCCGCGATGCGCTGCTGCCCCTCTGGGAGCGCCATCTGCTGCCCGGCAAGTTGCTCACCGCGATCATCCGCCGCCCCTTGAACGTGGTGGAGTAACGCGGGCTCTTCCGGCCGCGTATCCGGGGTGTAGCCACGAGCGCCAGCGAGTGGACTCCGTCGTGATAGCCTGCCGTGGGCGCTTACGGTCGATCGGACGCAGTCTTGCCTCGACCTCCCCACACCGTAGAGGCGGTCATGCACTTCCTGCCGTCCGGAGGGCCGAGCTCCGTCGAGGCCGATGGCATGGCTTCA
>CAINHV010000304.1 GCA_903848965.1 uncultured Opitutia bacterium
CGCGGTGGCGACGCGGCTGCGCAAGAACTACGCCCTCGATCGCGCGCGGTATTTTATCCCGTTCGCGACGCGCACCAATCTCGGGCTGGTGCAGTCGTCTCGGATGTGGGCGACGACCGTCAAGCACCTCGACTCGCTGCCGCAGCCCGAGGCCCGCGCCGCGGCAAAGTTGATTCGCGAGGAACTGCTCAAGCAGTCGTCGCGACTGATGCGGCATAGCTCGGCCGAGAAATCCTACACCGTGCAGGCGGGGCAGGAACTGGCGGCGAGCCTGGCCTTGGGCCTGGCGCGACTCTCCGCCGCGCCGCTGGCGGATCAGGTGTGGGTCCACGTGGATCGGGCCACGCCGCCCTGGCTCCCGGAAACGCAATCGGTGGCGGAGGCGTTGCGGCATCGGGCGAATCGGTATGGTCACCAGGGCGCCGCCACGCGCCGGATGCGCGTGAACTTTGCCTGGAACAACATGGCGCTGGCCGAGCTGCGGGACCTCAACCGTCATCGCACCGGCCATCGGCATTCGCCGCTGATTCAGGCCGGGTTTTACCTGCCGCCGGAAATCAAGCATGCCGATCATGCTGAGTTACTGCGGGCCCAGCTCGATTTGACCCGCGAGCTGATGCAGCGCGGATCGCCGGCCTACGTTTATTCGCTGCTGCTGGGAGCGCAGACTCCGTTCGAGCACAGCACGCATGCGGACAAGTTCATTTACGAAGCGGAATTGCGCACCGGCATGGGGGCTCACTTCAGGTATGCGGAGCATTTGAGTGCGGTGCTGAAGGAATTTCTTCACCAAGTCCCCGAAGCGCGCGAGTGGGTGGTGGAAGGCACGGCCGAGCCGGAGTGAGTTGGGGTCGGATTCCGGGCCGGGATTACGCGGACCTCAGGGCGCAGAATTCAAAACGGATTCGGTAGCCAGCCGGGCGTGGCCGAGGCCCGCCTTTCCGTAACGCCTGGCTTTGGAGGAGCGCCCTCGGGCGTGCCCACGACGTGGTGTCGCTCCCCAAATCCCGGCCCATCCTTTCCAAATTAAGGTTTGCCGCAAAGCGTTGGCATTGTCTTTTTCAGACGTGCCTTCCGCCCTGAAGCTGTCCGGCCCGGCCTCCCTCGCTCCCGCGGCAGATCACGTTGTTTCCCCCCTTCGTCCGAAGTGACGCACGTCAGTTTCGTACCAATTCCTGCCTGCTGAATTGCCAGTCTTTTGCGTCGCATGAGCCACTTTCGCATTCTGCAGTTCAACATGCAGTTTGGCCAGATCTGGGACGACACCTCGCCGGACAAGGCGCCGATTCGCCTGGAGTCGACGATCGAGGAGATCCGCCGGCACGATGCCGACATCATTCACCTCCAGGAAGTGGAACGCGCGCTGCCCGGTGGCGTTCAGATCCAGCCGCCGCCGAACTACACCCGGCTGAAGGCGGAACTGCCGGGTTATGACAGCTGGTTTTCGTATCCCAAGGCGGATCCGCGCGAGCTGCCGTTCGGGATCGGGCTCGCGATTTTCTCCCGGACTCCGCTGCGCGATCCGCTGCGGCTCGATTTGCCGTCGCCGGCGATTGAGTTCGATTTCTTCGGCAAGAAGACGACGCCGACCGATCGGGTGCTCATTGCGGCGACGACCACGGTGGCCGGCCGCGACATGCGCCTGCTCAACACTCACCTGCTCGCGTTTTTCATGCTGGGGTCGAGCAGCACGAGCAATCCGTTCCAGCGCAATCTGGTCGCCGAGCAGCTGGCGGCGTCGAGCGCGCCGACGGTCCTCACCGGCGACTTCAATGTCAGCCACCACCGCTCGCTCGTGGAACAGTTTGGGCAGCGGGGCTTCGAGACGGTGCAGGACAGCGAAGTGACGTGGCGGCGCCGGCCGTACGTCCTCGATCACATCTTCCACAATCCGTCGATCCGCTGCACCGCGCATCGAGTCGTCCCGACGCCGGCCTCCGACCACCACGTGGTGGTGGCGGATTTCGAATTCGCCTGATTTTCCGCGCGCGGAAAATCAGCTAGGATTTGCGGGACGCGAATCCCTTCCGGAGCTTGTCCTTTTCCTGCTCGCGTTCCTCGTCGAGGCGGAGCCGCTCGCTGCCCATCTGCTCGCGGATCTTTTCGATCTCCTCAAATTTCTGCGCCGCCATCGCATCCTGGACCTGCTTCTTCAGGAAGATTTCCCGCTCCGCCAGCTTGCTTTTGTAAACCTTGTCGACCTCGGCGAGCTTGGCTTTCTGCGCCGCTGTCAGCGGACCGGAACTCGGGTCGGATTTGGCGAGTCGCTCCATCGCTAGGTCGTAGGCGCTTTTCATAGTGGGTGTCCGGCAATCAAAACCGCCCGGCTCCGGGCTGCAACCAAATGCCCGGCGATTCTCGCCGGGGAAATTCACCCTGTGTTACGCCGCCCCGTAGCGTACCCCGAAGATCAGGGTGAGGCCGACCACCGCCACGGGTGGCCACCAGCGGCCGGCCCGCTTCCAATCGGTGGCATAGCCGGCGGTCATGACGGCGAGCAGAAGGGTGAGCGACGCCGGGCCGATCCACGGGGCGGCGAACGTCGCGGGCAGAAAGGCCCCCGGCCAGCGCACGCTCCACGCGACAATCGTCTCGATCGCGAGGAGCGTCAGGGCCGCGGCGTGATTGCTCACGAGGACCCCGGAGTCGAATCCGGCCAGGCCGGCGAGGAGGGACGCGAATCCTCCCGCGGTTGCGACCATGGCGGCGGGGATCAAGACGAGATTCGTGAGCAGCGATCCCGGGGTCAGCATCCCGAAGAACTGCACGCCCGTCAGGAGGCTCACGAGCGTGGCGGCGATTCCCACGGCGAGGGCGGAGAGAATCTTGCGCCAACCTGCGGCGATCCCGTGATGCCACCAGCGCCAGGCGGGCCGGGGGAGGTCGCGCCAGGGAGCCCAGCGCTCCTGCCCGGCGTCGGCGAGCGGCACCCCAAAGAGAAAGAGCGCGCCGACGATGCTGTAACTCATCAGAAAGCTCGCGCCGAACACTTCCAAGGGAGAGCACAGCAGCACGACGAGGGTGGAGGCCGCGAGCGCCGCGAGTGGGTTGCCGGGCCTCCGCCAGGCCCGCGCCGAGGCGAAGAAGATCGCCATGATGAACGCCCGCACCGCGGACGCCGATCCACCGGTGATGTCGACGAACAACCAGAGTAGGACGCCGCCGGCGAGGTAGCGAAGGAGGGCCGGCAGCCGGAACAGCCGGAGGATCGACTCGAGGGCGAGGGCAATCACCCCGATGTTCAGACCGCTGATCGCGAAGAGATGCATCGTGCCACTCTGCATGAACAGCGTGCGCTGCTCCTCGTTCAGCTCATGGGTGTGGCCGAGCATCATGGCGCGGAGCAGGCCGGCGAGCCGGGGCTGCTTCTCCGTGAGCCCGTACCCGAGGATCGACTCGAAGCGCGTGGCGGCGTGGGCGCAGAAGCGGTGATAGCGCGTGGGCGGCGTCTCCTCCGTGAGGATGCGGCCGCGGTTCAGCCGGAAGTTGATGCCCGCGGCGGCAAGGTAGCCGTCGAAGCTGTCGGCCGGCGGCGTTCGCGGCACCGTTCCGAGCACGCCGCCCGCCGCGACGACCGCACTGCGAATCGGGGCGCGCTCCCCGGGTCGGCGCCGGAGCGAGAAATAGATTCTCTGGGCGACCAGTTCCCGCAGGTGCGCTTCTGTCCGGGTGACGGTGGCGAGCCCCGTGACTGTGGCAGCGGTGGCGGCGCGGGGAAACACATGATCGATCCGCAGTCCCAGCCGGACTTCCCGGGGCGGAAGGTCCTCCCAGACCGCCAACCGCGCCCGATGCAGCGAATATGCTGCGGCCCCGGCCAGCATCATTGCTGCGACCAGAGCGCCGGCCCACGCGCGCGGGCTTGAGTCGCGCATCCGCCAGGCCAGGACGACCAAGCCAAGGCTGGCAACCAGGGTGCCGAACGGCGTGAGACCGCTGAACGCGCGCCCGACCGTCAGGCCGGCGATCAACGGCAGGACGAGCCAGAGCAGTGGTGCACGATGTCCCAGACTCCGGCTGCGCATCCCCCGGTTTAACCGTTGGGCCCGCGATCGCTGAGCCCGGAGAGACCCGAAAATGTGGGGCTCCGACCGGCGAAATGCGGTCGGCCGACCGCCGAGGGCTGTTCCGCCCGGCTTCCGCCAGTCGGAGACTGGCGCCAATGGGAGGCCGCCTGACGATGTCACTTCGGCTTCTGCGGGCTTTTGCTTCCGGCCCATTCGTGTTCACTGTCCGTTCTTCCATGCCGGCTGCCGACCAATCCGATCTTTTTAGCGATGATCCGCCGGCCGTGCCCGCCCCGGACGGAACGAGTAGCGCGGCACGCAAGGCAATGCAGCCTCTGGCGGCGCGGATGCGCCCGCGGGGCCTGGCGGAGGTGGTGGGCCAGCAACACATCCTGGCGCCCGGCAGCCTCCTGCCCCGGCTCGTGGCGCAGAATCGCTTCGGCTCACTCCTGTTCTACGGGCCTCCCGGTTGCGGTAAGACCAGCATCGCGGAGGCGATCGCGCATGAAACCAAGAGCCGCTTCGTCCGGGTGAATGCGGTGATGTCGAACGTCGCGGAATTGCGCGAGATTCTGGCCGCGGCCCGCCGCCGTCCGGAGGCCGCGACGATTCTCTTCATCGACGAGCTGCACCGCTTCAACAAATCGCAGCAGGATCTGCTGCTGCCCGACGTCGAGGAGGGCAACGTCCGCCTCATCGGCGCCACGACCCACAATCCCGGTTTCTACGTCAACCCACCGCTGCTCTCGCGGAGCCATCTGTTCCGGCTCGAGCCGCTCGGCACGGCCGAGGTGATGCGCGTGCTGAAGCAGGCGTTGTCCGATTCCGAGCGCGGGCTCGGGGCGCGGAGCGTGACGGCGGCCGACAAGATTCTGGCTGATCTCGCGGTCCTCTGTGACGGCGACCTGCGGCGCGCGTTGAATGCGCTCGAAGTGCTGGTGCTCGGGCTGCCGGAGCAGGCCGAGATCACGCCCGCGGAACTGGAGGTCTTCGCGCGGGAGCGGCGGATTCGCTACGACGCGGACGAGGACGAGCATTACGACACGATCTCGGCCTACATCAAAAGCTGCCGCGGGAGCGATCCCGACGCGGCGATGTACTGGCTCGCGAAGATGCTCGCGGGCGGGGAAGACCCGCGTTTCATCGCGCGGCGCCTGGTGATTCTTGCCAGCGAGGACGTGGGGCTGGCGGATCCGCAGGCGCTGCCGTTGACAGTGGCCGCGCACCACGCCTGCGACTTTGTCGGGTTGCCCGAGGCCGAGCTCACCCTCGCGCACGCGACCCTCTACATCGCGACCGCGCCGAAGAGCAATTCGGCCACGCTCGCGCTGGGGGAGGCGCATCGGGTACTGAAGGAGCAGCCGGTGCAGAAAATTCCGTCCGCGCTGCGCAGCAAGACCGGCCAGGCCAACAAGCGGATGGGTCAGGGCCAAGGCTACGATTACTCGCACAATTTTCCGGAGAACATCTCCGGGCAGGATTACCTCGAGCGTCCGATCACGCTCTACACGCCGAAGGGCGCGGGCTGGGAGACGAAGATCGCGGATCGACTCGCGCGGTGGAAGGCGCTGAAGGGCGAGCTGCGCCAGCCCGCCAAACCGGAGTAGATCGAGCGCGTCCAAGGAGGTGGCGCCGGTCTTTGACCGGCGGCGGACGGGCTTGAACCGGCTGAAGGCGGAACTACCAACTCGGACCCGAGGAACAGATGGATCAATCTCAACCTAACGTAGTTTGCCGGTCGGAGACCGGACGCTGCGGCCCGGATCGTGAGGGCTACTTCAGATGCGCGCTGATGAACTGCACGATGGCAGTTGCCGGCTGTGCGCCGGACTGGCGCGCCACCTCGCGGCCGCCCTGGAACAGGACAAACGCCGGGATGCCGCGGATCTGAAATTGCTGCGGAGCGCGCGTGAGGACCTCGGTGTTGGCCTTGGCCACGAGCCATCGGCCGGCCCCGGCCGCGGCGACCTTCACGAGTTCGGGCGCGACCATTTTGCAGGGGCCGCACCATTCCGCCCAGAAGTCCACCAGCACGGGCAGCGGCGAGCGCGCGATGAGGGCGTCGAAGGCGTCGTCGTTCGCGAGGTCGATCGGATCGGCCGGCAGCGAGAGCGCCGTGCCGCATTTCGCACAGCGCGGCGGATCGGAAAGCTTCTCGTAGCGGATCCGGTTCCGCTGGCCGCAGCTGGGACAGGGAACGATCAGGCCGCGTTCGTCGGAGGAAATGGCGCCCATGATGGCGGGAGGATCGAAGGCCGCGGCCGCTCAGGCGTCACCGCGGGCGCGCGGGGCGAAAGACGAGGCGTGGGCGAGTTTTTCCCAGAGGGCCTTCTCCTCCGCGGTGACCTCGGTGGGAATCTGCACGCGGACGACGGCGTAGAGATCGCCGCGTTCACCGGCCGAACCCTTGGGCAGGCCTTGCCCGCGAATCCGGAAGCGGCGACCGTGGCTGGTACCGGGCGGCACGGTAAGTTTCACGCTACCGGAAAGGGTCGGGACCACCACCTGGGCGCCGAGGACAGCTTCCCAGGGGGCGAGGTCGAGTTCGTGATCCAGGTCGGCGCCATCGGGTTCGAAGTCCGGATGAGCCGCGAGCCGGATGCGGAGGTAAAGGTCGCCCGGTTGGGCGCCGCCGCTGCCCGCGCCGCCCTTGCCCGGGACGCGGATCCGCCGGCCAGCCAGCGCGCCCGGGGGAATGCGGACCTTGAGGGTCTCGGTTTCCTGTTCGCCCGTGTAGGGATTGGTTCGCTGCAGCGACACGCTGCGGGTCGAGCCGTGCATGGCCTCATGCAGAGTGACGAGAATGTCGCCCTCGATATCGGACCCCGGCTCCGGGGCCTCGGCAGCCTGACGTCGGCCGCGGGCCTGCCGAAGGACGTCCTCCATGTTGCCGCCACGCCCCGATCCGCCGCCGAAGAATTGTTCAAAGAAGTCGCTGAAGCCGGTGCCGCCAAAGTGATACTCTTGCGAGCCGCCGTTCCCACCGCGTCCTGGACCGCCACGGGCGCCGGGTGGGGGCCGGCCGCCGGACTGCCAGTTGGCGCCGAGTTCGTGATATTGGCGGCGCTTGTCGGGATCGCTGAGCACCTCGTTGGCCTCGTTGATCTCCTTGAACTTCTCCTCGGCCCTTTTCTTGTCCTTGGCGACATCCGGATGGAACTGGCGGGCCAGCTTCCGAAACGCGGTCTTGATGTCGGCTTCGGACGCGTCGCGCGCCACGCCCAACACCTTGTAGTAGTCTTTGAACTCAACGGCCATGGCCGGCAAATTACCACATGTGCGCGTGAAGGAAAGCGTCCGCGCGCCGGGTCTTCCCGTTATCCCTTCAGCGGCCCGTGGTGAACAAAGCTTAAAAGTACGAGCGGGGTGCGATCCACTTGCCCGCCTGCGGGGTGCGACTATAGTTTCGTCCATGAAACTCATCCTCGGCCTGCTGACTTCGATCTTCGTGGCGGCTGCCTTGGTCGCCCAGCCGGCTCCTCCCGCCAAATCCGGTTCGGGCAAAGCGGCTCCGGCCAAGGGAGCCAAGGCTGAGGAGCCAGCGCCGAAAATCGAAGGCATGGAGATTCCTCGTCCCGGTGGCGGTTTCCTCGGCGTGCAGATCCTCAACGGCGCCTTCAAGCTGAACTTCTACGATGCGGAGAAAAAGCCGGCGCCGCCCGACGTGGCGCGGGCCGTGATGCGCTGGGATGCCAAGTACAAGGTGGGGCAGGAACGAATCGTGCTGAATCCCGGGGAGACGAATGCGCTCTCGAATCCCCGAACCATCCGTCCGCCCTATATCTTCAAGTTGTTCATCGTCCTCCTCAAGGACGCGGCCGCCGAGAGCGCGGAGGCCCCGGCGGGCGAAAGTTACGCCGTGGATTTTCGGCAGTGACCGCGTTTTGTTTTGCAAATGCCCGGTAATCTTTCGCGTTAGGCGGCAAACTGCATGACCGCCTCCGCTCTACCGCCCTTCGATCCGGTTGAAACCGCGATCGCCGAGATTGCCGCCGGGCGCCTGATCATCGTGACCGATGACGAGAGCCGCGAGAACGAGGGCGATCTGATCATGGCGGCGTCGAAGGTGACGCCCGAGACAGTCAACATGATGATCCGCTACGGTAGCGGCATCGTTTGCGTGCCGACCGTGGAGCATCAATTGCGCCGGCTCGGACTCGGGCCGATGGTGGCGAGCAACCGGGAATCGCAGCGCACGGATTTCACCGTCAGCGTCGATGCGGCCGAGGGCATCACGACCGGGATCAGTGCCTACGATCGCGCGCGGACCATTTCCCTCCTGGCCGATCCGGGGACGCGGGCCGAGCAGCTGGTCCAGCCCGGCCATGTCTTTCCCCTGCGGGCGCGGCCGGGCGGCGTGCTCGAGCGGGCCGGGCACACCGAGGCGGCGGTCGATCTGGCCACGCTCGCCGGACTGGCGCCGATGGGCGTGCTCTGCGAGCTGGTCAACGACGACGGCACCGTCCAGCGGCTGCCGCAACTCGTGGCCTTCAAGGAAAAGTTCGGGCTGAAGATGATCTCGATCGCGGGCCTGATCGAATATCGCGCGCGGCGCGACCAGTTGGTGGAGCTGGTCACCCGGCAGCCGTTTCTCTCTGAGTTCGGCGACTTCACGCTCCACGTTTTTCGCAGCCGCCTCGATGGCCGTCACCATCTGGCGCTGACCATGGGGGCCTTGAGCGGCGATCCGACCCTGGTCCGTGTGCACAGCGAGAATCTGTTGAGCGACGTGTTTCGCGCGCGCGGCATGATCGGGCATAAGATGCTGACCTCCTCGCTCGAGGCCGTCGCCGCGGCGGGCCGAGGGGTGGTGCTCTACATGGAGCCGGCGAACGCGGGCGACGTCCTGGTGCGCAGCTTGCAGTGGAAACCGGGCGAGGCCCCGCCGCCGATGGACTTCCGCGATTACGGCATCGGCGCGCAGATTCTGGTTTCCCTGGGCCTCGGGAAAATCCGCCTCCTGTCCAATAGCACCCGCAAGGTCGTGGGCCTCGATGGCTACGGCCTGGAGATTGTGGAACAGGTCGGCATTTGAAACCCGGCACGGCGTCTGGCCCAAGTCGGAACCATCCCGTTGAACCGCCAAGTTGGCGAAGAGGCGCGAAGGCCGCCGCCAGAGAAATTCGATTTCGAGTTGCGGATTCAGCTTTATAACGAGGGAATGAACCTTCCATGAGTCTTGCCGTCCCAGAGAATCGCCCGGTTGATGGCGCTGCCTTCCGCCTCGGCATTGCGGCGGCGCGATTCAACGAAGAGCTCGTCAATGGCTTGTTGGAGCGGGTGATGGACGGGCTGCGGGCCGCCGGGGTGAAGTCCGAGAATGTGGCGATCGTGCGGGTTCCCGGTTCGCATGAAGTCCCGTGGGCAACCCAACGGCTGGCCATCGGCGCGCAGTGCGACTGCGTGATCGGGCTGGGCGTGCTGATCGCGGGCAACACCTCGCACCACGAGATGGTGGGGCAGAGCGTCTCCCAGGCCCTTCAGCACGTGGCGTTGGAAACCGGCGTGCCGGTCATCAATGGCGTGCTGGTCGTGAACACCCCGGAGCAGGCGCGGGAGCGTTGCGTGGGATCCATCAACCGCGGGGCGGAGTTTGCCGCCGCCGCGCTGGAGATGGCCGCTTTGAAGAGGAAATTCTCGCGATGAGCAAAGCCCAGTTCGCCCAGCGGCGCGATGGCCGTGTGGCCGCCGTCCAGTACCTGTATGCGTGGAGCATCAATCCGCCGAAGAACCTCGCGGACGATCTGCACACCTTCTTCGAGAACTGCCCGGAACCGCGCGATCACTATGCGTTTGGTGAGGAGCTGATCCACGGGCTGATCGCCCACGCTCCCGAGATCAATGCGCGAATCAAGGAGCTGGCCCAGAACTGGGAGTTCGAGCGCATCGCCAAGATCGACCTCGCGATCCTGCGCGTGGCGATCTTCGAGATGATTTACCGGAAGGACATTCCGCCGATCGTGTCGATCAACGAGGCGATCGATCTGTCCAAGCAGTTTTCCAATGCCGATGCCAAGCGCTTCATCAACGGCATCCTCGATCGGGTGAAGGAACAGGTCGGCCGCGATGCGCGGAAGGCGGAATAATCATCAGGGCAAAGGCCGGGTGCCGAATGGGATCGGCACGATCTGAATTCGGCGTTCGGCATTCCTCATTCGGCATTTTCGCGATGTTCGGCCTCTTCAAGAAGTTCAAGGACGGGTTCGCCAAGACGGTGTCCGCCATCGCGGGCAAGACCGCCGCGATCTTCGGTCAGAAACCGATCGATGCCTCCTCGCTCGAGACGCTCGAGGAGGCGCTCTACGGCGCCGACTTCGGCGTCGAGACCACCGAGGACATTCTGGCGGAGATCAAGGTCGCCTATAAAAAGGACAAGGCGCTCCGCGGCCAGGACGCCGCCAACATCGGGGCGACGGTTTTGAAACGCGTGCTCGCCGGTGCCGAGGGCGTGCTCGATACGAGCGCCCGTCCCGCTGGCGCCAACCCGATCGTCATCGCCATGATCGGGGTGAACGGCTCCGGCAAGACGACCACCTCGGCCAAGCTCGCGTGGAAGCTCAAGCAGGAGGGTCGCAGCGTGATCCTGGCCGCGTGCGACACCTTTCGCGCGGCCGCGGTCGAGCAGTTGAAGGCCTGGGCGGTGAAACTCGAACTCGAGGTGGTGGCGAGTCATTCGGGCGCGGATGCCGCGGCGGTCGCGTTCGACGCCTGGCAGGCGGCAAAGTCGCGCGGCCGGGACTTCCTCATCGTCGATACCGCGGGCCGTCTCCACACCAAGGGCAACCTGATGGAGGAACTGGCGAAGATTGGCCGCGTCCTGCAGAAGAACGATCCCTCCGCGCCGCAGCATCGGTGGCTGGTGGTTGATGGATCGATTGGCAGCAACTCGATCGAGCAGGCGCGGGTGTTTCACCGGAGCTTTGGTCTGACCGGCCTCGTCGTGACCAAACTCGACGGCACCAGCCGCGGCGGCGCGCTCGTGGGGATCTACCGGCAACTGAAGCTCCCCATTTATTTTCTTGGCCTCGGCGAGCAGGCGGAGGATCTCCAGCCCTTCAGCGTCGACAACTACGTCAAGGCGGTGTTCGGCCTGGAGTAGAGCGGATCAACAAATGCCGTGGCCAGGCGGGCGTGGACGAGCCCCGCCTCTACCCGCATTTCGTACGCGCCCGCATTTTGTAGGGGCGTGCCTCGTGCACGCTCGCGACGTCTTGTCGCTCCACTTGAACGACGGCTTTAGCTCGTCGCGGCCGTGGTGCGGCGGGTGCGCCAGCGACGGAAGCCGAGGAGGCCGAGGCAGCCGGAGAGGAAGAGGGCGCCGTAGGTCGCGGGCTCAGGCGTGGGGCGGATCTCGTGCTCGAACCAGCCGTTCTGGCTGGTGGTCCAGGTGGTGGTGAGGCCCGGGGTGTAGCCGGTGAAGTTGATCTGGTTCAAGGGGGAGCCGCCGAACTGTTCCGATCCGCTCAGGGGGCTGCC
>CAINHV010000305.1 GCA_903848965.1 uncultured Opitutia bacterium
CGTCTTGCCCGAGCCGGTTGGACCGGTCACCAACACGATTCCGTCCGGTCGTCCGATGAGAGACCGAAGCGTCGTGTGATCGTCGTCCGCGAGACCCAAGGCGACGAAACCGGGGAGCACCTGCTGTTGATCGAGCACGCGCATCACAATGCTCTCGCCGTGAAGCGTCGGCAGGGACGAGACCCGTAAATCGAAACGACGCCGATCCGCGGTCAGCTGGATGCGTCCATCCTGCGGGATCCGTTTTTCGGCGATGCTGAGGTTGGCCAGTATTTTCAACCGGGACACGATCGGCAGTTGGCGGACCTTGGGCAGCGGCGGTCCTTCGATCAAGGCACCATCGATCCGGTAACGAAGTCGGAGTCGGCGAGCCTGCGGCTCGAGATGGATGTCGGAGGCGCGACGTTGGATGCCCTCGAGAATGAGCTGGTGAACGTCGGCGACGATGCGGGTATCGTCAGACCCTGGTGCGGTCGCGTCCAGTTGAGGCGGCGGTTGGGCCATGGAGTCGGCGGTGACTTCGAGCGCCGCGGCGATTACCTCCCGCGAGGCGAGGATGGGATGCACCGGTACGCCGAGGCGAAACGCCAGATCGCCGATCCCCTCCCCTTCCTCGTCTACCACGGCAACCGCGTAGCCACCATCGGTCGTGCGCCGGAGCGGCAGGAGGCGATGGCGACGGAGGAAGTCTCGCGGCGCCACCTCGTCGGGCGTCCCGCCAAAATCGGACCGCGAAGGATCCGAATCGGGGGCGGAAGCAAGCGAAGCGCCAGGCGTTGCCATGGCATCACGTTGCCGGCTGCGGGGAACGTTGGCTCCACCGCAGTCACCCGGATTTGTGGGGCTGGCGACCGCTGACCGCCCGGGCTGTGGCGCTTACTTGGGCGCGAGACTGAGGAGGAACTCGGCGTTGGACTTCGTCTTCTTGAGTCGCGTGATGAGCATCTCCATCGACTCGATCGGGCCGAGGCCCTGCATCGCCCGGCGGAGGCCGTAGATGCGCTGTAGCTCCTCCGGATGGTAGATGAGTTCCTCTTTACGGGTACCCGAGCGATCGATGTTGATCGCCGGGAAAATCCGCCGCTCGACGAGGCCGCGATCGAGGTGGAGCTCGCTGTTGCCGGTGCCCTTGAATTCCTCGAAGATGATTTCGTCCATCCGGCTGCCGGTGTCGATCAAGGCGCTGGCGATGATCGTGAGGCTGCCGCCGCCCTCGATGTTGCGGGCCGAACCGAAGAAGCGCTTGGGCTTCTGCAGCGCGTTGGACTCGAGGCCGCCGGACATCGTCTTGCCCTGGTTGCCAGCGAGCGCGTTGTACGCACGGGCGAGCCGGGTGATCGAATCGAGCAGGATCACGACGTGCTCACCCTGTTCGATGCGCCGCCGGGCGTTCTCGATCACCATCTCGGCGCAGTGCACGTGACTCTCCGGGGTTTCGTCGAAGGTCGAGGAGACCACCTCGCCCTTGGTGTGCCGGCGAAAATCCGTCACTTCCTCGGGCCGCTCGTCGATGAGCAGGAGGATGAGCTTCACCTCCGGGCTGTTCTCCGAAATCGAGTTGGCGATATTCTGGAGCAGGATGGTCTTGCCGGTGCGGGGCGGCGCCACAATCAGGCCGCGTTGGCCGAAGCCGATGGGCGTGAGGATGTCGACCGCCCGCATCGAGACGTCCTTCGGGTGAATCTCGGGCGCCTCAAGGAGGATGCGCTTCAGCGGATAATAGGGAATCAGTTCCTCGAAGGGCGTGACCTTGGAAATCTCCTCCGGCGCGCCGCCCATGACGGTGTCGATGCGCACCACGGAGGGACAGCGTTCGCCCTCCTGGGGCGCCTGGATGACAACCTCCACGCGATGGCCGCGCTTGAGGCCGAAGTGCTTCATCAAGCTTTCCGGCAGGTAGGGATCCTCGGGATACAGGCGATAGTTGACGTGTTCGTGGACGACGAAGGCGCCGCGATCGGTGACATCGATGTAGCCGCGATCCCGAAGTGGGCGCTTGCGGGCCGTCAGCAGCTTGAAGATTTCCACCAGCAACTGGCGGCGGTTGGGCGCACCCTCGAACGGAACGCCCGCGGTACGCGCGAACTGGGTGAGCTCACCCAGCGGCATCGCGTAAATTTCATGCAGCCACAGGGCCGGCTCATCGCCAGATGAAAGATCCCGGGCGAGCGCCTCAAGTGCGGCGAGGTCGTTGAAACGGGAAGGATTCGGCAGATCGCCAAAAACTGGGGTGTTGCTCGGCGGGGGTGGCTGAGGGGGATGCTGTTCGCGCGGCCCGCCGCCGCTTTGTCCCCCACCACCGGGTTGCCAATGGCCACCACCGCCACCGCCACCACCGAACCGGCCGCGCTTGCGTTTGCCGTGTTTCCAGAAGCCGCGATCTTGCTGTCCCTGCTGTCCCTGCTGTCCCTGCTGTCCTTGCTGTCCTTGCTGTCCTTGCTGCCCCTGCTGTCCGGGGTGGCCTTGCGATCCTTGATGAGACGGACGATCACCCCGATTTCCCGGTTGGAACACCTTGGCCGGCTGGCCACCGCCAACTTGAGGCGATGCCTCGCTCGGCTCCGACTCGGACCGGGGTTCAGATTGGGGCGCCGGGGATGGCTCGAACAAGTCGCGCTGCCTCGGGGCCGAATCCATCCGCGGTTCTGGACGAGGCTCGCTTTCGCGGACCGGAGCAGGCGCGGGTGCGGGAGGCGGTGCAGGAGAACGGACGGGCGCCGGGGCTTCTCTGACCTCGCTGGAAGCAGACTCGCGGGCTTCTCGCTTCTCCGCCTTCTCCTTCCGCGGTTTTTCGGCCTTCTCGGCCTTGGGCTTGGTGGCGCGTGGGCGACGGGGTTTCTTGGCGTCGCCGGTGTTGGCGTCGTCGGAGTCAGGAGTGGGTGCCATGTCGAATTGTTCGGAAAAGATGCGGCCAGGGAATCAGGCGCGCGAAGGGAGACGGTTTCCAGCAGCCGTGAGGGCGTCGGCCAAGCGATTGACTTCGGCGTGGAGGAACTCGGGTGAACCCTCATTCCAAAGGACGAAGTCGGAACGCTCGATCTTTCGCGCCAACGGCAATTGCTTGGAGATTCGCTGCCCGGCGAGCCCGCGCGGAAGGCCGCGTTGCTCCAGTCGGGCGAGCTGCTGCCCCGGAGCACAGGCCACGCATACCGTGAAATCAAACCAATTTTCCAAACCCTTCTCGAACAACAAGGGAACTTCGACCGCCCAATTCGCCTGCGGGTCCGCGTCGAAGGCCGCGCGCCAGGCCGCAAACACTCTGGGGTGGACCAGGGCCTCGAGCCATTCGCGGTCGCCATCGTTGGAAAACACCCGAGCCGCGACAGCCGACCGATCAATGGTGCCGTCACGACCAAGCACGGCAGGACCGAATCGAGCCGTCAGGGCGGCGATGACGGTGGGATCGGTCATCACTTGGTCGCGCACAATGCCGTCGGAATCGAGCCGTCGAAATCCCCGCTGTTCCAGCAGTCGGGTCACCGTCGACTTTCCGCAACCCAGCCCGCCCGTAATCCCCGCAATCATGTTTCCGTAGTGTCCACCGACCTTTGGGCTTGCGACCGAATTCCTCAAAATCTTAATCGGGCGAGCGCTTCGCTAACTGCCGAATGCAACCGCAGCTGCGCTCGTTGTCCAATCCAGCGCTGGCCATGTTTCCCCCCGTCGATACCAAAAATGCCCCTGCGGTGGCGTCGTTTGTGGAGGCGAAGTTTGCGGTGATGTACCCGGGCGCGAGCCTGACGTGGCTGCGGCGGATATTCGAGGACATCGAGGCTCTCTTCGCGGGGCGCCATCCCGATTACGCGGCCGTCGATCTGCGCTATCACGATTTGGAGCACACGCTGCAGGCGACGGTTTGCCTCGTGCTGCTGCTGGAAGGCCGGCACGCCGCCGGCGTGGAGCCGAGAGTGGATCCCCGCCAGTTCGAACTGGCCGTCTCCGCGGCCCTGTTACACGACTCGGGCTACCTGAAACTGAGGTCCGATAGTGTCGGAACCGGCGCGAAATATACCTTCTGCCACGTTTTGCGGAGCTGCGCCTTCACCGCTTCCTATTTGCCCGTCCTGGGGGCGAATGAAGTGGAGGTGGAGGCCGTGCTCGGCGCCATCAATGGCACGGGACCGACCAAGGAAATCAGCCAGCTCCATTTCCGCGATCCCGTCGAACGGGTGATCGGCTGTGCGCTGGCGACCGCCGATTATCTCGGGCAGATGGCGGCAGTCGACTATCCCGACGAATTGGAAATCCTGTTTCAAGAGTTTCAGGAATCTGACAACTTTATCCACCTACCGGCCTCGCGCCGGGTCTTCAAATCGGCGCAGGAGTTGATCGAGCGGACACCCGTGTTTTGGCAGAAATTTGTGCTGCGGAAGCTCGAGAGCGATTTTCAGGCTGTGTACCGTTTTCTGGCCCGACCCTATCCTCACGGTCCCAATCCTTACCTCGAGGCGGTCGAGCAGAACATGCTCATTATTAGGAACCGCGCCGCGAGCCTTCGCCGCCCCGCCTGAGCGGCTGGACGGCGGGTCTTCGGCGAGTTCCGAAGACCATGCTCGCAACGATTACTTCCGCCGCCCTGCAGGGAATCGACGCCGAGTTGGTTCATGTCGAGGTCAATGCGGGTGAAGCCGGCGAGCCCAAGCTCATCCTCGTCGGCTTGCCGGACGCGGCGGTCAAGGAGTCGGATGACCGGGTCTTTTCGGCGCTCAGCAACAGCGGGTTCAAGGCCCCGCGAACCCGTACGACCATCAACCTGGCCCCGGGGAATCTGCGGAAGGAAGGCCCGATCTACGATCTCCCCATCGCTCTCGGCATCCTCGCGGCCACCCGCCAGCTCATCGCGGATGATCTCAACGATTGGCTCATCGCGGGCGAACTGAGCCTCTCCGGTGCCACGCGGCCGGTGCGCGGCGCCCTGGCCATGGCGCGGCTGGCCCGGACATTGGGCAAACGGGGCCTGCTTCTGCCCGGGATCTCGGCCGAGGAAGCCGCAATGGTGGAAGGGATCGCGGTGCACCGCGTCGATTCGCTGGATCGGGCAAAGCGCTTTCTTGCCGGGGAGATCGAACTCCCCCCCCTGCCCCTGACCCGCCGTGTCGCCGGTCCGGTGAACAGCGACGGAGTCGATTTTGACGAGATCAAAGGCCAACACGCGCTTCGTCGCGCCGTGGAGGTTGCGGTGGCCGGAAATCACAACCTCCTGATGATTGGCCCGCCGGGCTCGGGAAAATCGATGGTGGCAAAGCGGATCGCCTCGATCATGCCGGCCGCGACGCCGGAGGAGACGCTGGAAATCCTGAGCATTCACTCCGCCGCCGGCCGAACGATCAGCGGGGAAATGAACGGCGAGACGCGGCCTTTCCGGGCCCCGCATCATACCGTTTCCGACGTCGCGCTGTTGGGCGGTGGGAGCATCCCCGGGCCGGGGGAAATCTCGCTGGCGCATCATGGCATCCTGTTTCTCGACGAGCTTCCGGAGTTCAAGCGATCGGCACTCGAAGTCCTGCGGCAGCCGCTGGAGGACGGCCACGTGACGATCTCGCGAAGCGCGGGAAAGATCACCCTCCCGTGTGCGTTCATGCTCGTGGCGGCAATGAACCCCTGCCCCTGCGGCTATCTGGGCGATGCCCGCCATGAGTGCCGCTGCTCGCCGACGCAGATCCAACGCTACCGGGCGCGCATCAGCGGCCCCCTGCTCGACCGGATCGATCTCCATATTGAGGCGCCGGCGCTGACGATGACGGATCTGCGCTCGACGACGCCGGGCGAGGCCTCGGCTCCCCTGCGGCACCGCATTCAAGCCGCCCGCACATGGCAGCTGCAGCGCTTTGCCGGAACGCGGATCACCTCCAACGCGCGGATGACGCATGCGCAAATCCGGCGTCATTGTGGAATCGATTCCACCCTCGGTGACCTGCTCCAGCACGCCATGGAACAGCTTTCGCTTTCCGCCCGGGCGTATGATCGGATCCTTAAAGTGTCGCGCACCATCGCCGATCTCGCCGGCTCGGAGCGCATCCAGCAATCCCACCTGCTCGAAGCCATTCAGTATCGGAGTCTGGATCGGACTGTTTTTTACTAACCCCAGAAAAACCCTGCCGCACATCAGTCTCCCCCAGCCAGAAACGATCCGGCAGAAAATCGCGAAGAGCGCCAATGGAGGCGACGATCTGCGGCTACCGCCCTTCGCCGATGTCTATATCACCCCACCCGATCATGACCTGAGCTTTGCACGCGGAATTCTGGAATTACGACCGCGCGCCAAAACAACTTCCGCGCTTCGAACCATCGACACTTTATTTGAATCGCTGGCGGCGGATCGGAGCGAACGTGCCATCGAGGTGGACATGCTCCGCTGTCGCGAGACCGACTGCCGGCAGGAAATGTCGTTCTTCGTCTCCTTCGATTGCGGTGGCTCCGCCTTCTCCCACCGCGTGCGCGCGAGGAGACTCAGGAGAAGGAAATCACAGAGGATGAGGAGCAGGAGTGCGTCCAGTGGCTGCCCCGCCGCCCGGGATCCGAACAAAGACGGAGACGGAGTCGTTGCGCTCATCGAACCGCGAAGTATTTATTTGCCGGCAGGAATGCCCAAACCAACGCTTGCCACCTCACCGACCGATGCCCCTGAAAATAGTTCACTATAACGAGCCGGTATTGCGCACCAAGGGCGCGAAGGTCACCCAGTTCGACGCCGCCCTGATACAGTTGGCGGCTGAGATGGTGGAAACCATGCACGAGGCCTCCGGGATTGGCCTGGCCGCCCAGCAAATCGGACGGGCCCTGCAACTCTGCGTCGTGGACCTGCGGGAATCAGACGCAGACTTCATCTGGGAACTCGACGGCGCACGCCCTCCGCTGGGCGTGTTCATGCCGCTCGTGCTGGCGAATCCCGAGGTTGCCGTTGCGCCCGGAACGCCGGTCTCGCTTTACGAGGAAGGCTGCCTGTCCTTTCCCGAAATCCGCGGCGATGTCGCTCGGCAGGAAAATATTACGGTGAAGTTTCGTGACGAGCACGGGGTGCCTCACCTCCTGCGTTGCGACGGGCTTTTTGCCCGGTGCATCCAGCACGAGGTGGATCACCTCAACGGTGTGCTTTTCATCGAGCGGATGGACGCCAGGACGCGCGCCGCAATTGACCCAGTGATCAAAATCCTCGCTCGGGAAACGCTCGCCGCCCGAAAAAAGTAAACCGTCCACCCGCGTTCGCCGTTCCCTACCCGCCCCCCCACACCTTCACCCGATCCATGACGCAAAAATCCGATGGCATGAACTACGCCCCGCAGGGCAAACCCAGCCCCGTGGTGCAGCCCGGCGAATTTGCGTTCGCCGCCGCGTTCCTCGAACACGGCCACATCTACGGGCAGTGCAACGGATTGATCGAGGCGGGCGCCGAGTTGAAATGGGTCTATGATCCCGACGCCCGCAAGGTGGAGGCCTTCCGCGCCAGGTTCCCTCACGTTAGAGTCGCCGCTTCGTTCGACGAGATCCTTGGCGACGGCGCCGTGAAACTGGTCGCGGCCGCCGCGGTTCCCTCCGAGCGGGGTCCGATCGGACTTCGCGTCATGGACGCCGGGAAGGATTATTTCACCGACAAGACGCCCTTTACCTCCCTCGCCCAGTTGGATGACGCCAAGTCCGCAGTCGCCAGGACAGGCCGCAAGTACGCAGTCTATTTTTCGGAGCGTCTCCATGTGGAAGCGGCCATGCATGCCACGGACCTCGTCGCCGGCGGCGCCATCGGCCGTGTGATCCAGGTGATTGGGCTCGGGCCGCATCGTCTGAGCAAGGCGAGTCGGCCGGCCTGGTTCTTCGAACGCGCGAAGTATGGCGGAATTCTCTGCGACATCGGCAGCCACCAGTTCGAACAGTTCCTGACCTACACCGGTGCCACGGACGCGACCGTGACCCAGGCCGCGGTGGGAAATTTCGCCAACCCGGACAAGCCGGAGTTCGAGGATTTCGGCGAGGCCTCCCTGCTGGGTGACAACGGAACCTCGAACTACATCCGGGTCGATTGGTTTACGCCGGACGGCCTGAGCACCTGGGGCGACGGGCGGACGGTGATCCTGGGCACGAAGGGTTACATCGAGTTGCGCAAGTATCTGGACGTGGCCCGCGATCGGACCGGCGACAACGTCTACATCGTCGACGACCGCGGCGAACGGCATGTGAACGTCAGCGGCAAGGTCGGGTTTCCCTTTTTCGGCCGGCTGATTCTCGACTGCCTGAACCGGACCGAAACCGCCATGACGCAGGCGCACATCTTCAAGTCGGCGGAGTTGTGCCTCCGGGCCCAGCTCGCAGCGCGCAAGATTGCCTGAGTTCGCGTTCGCCGGATTACTACCGAACGACCCGCCCCGCTCATGCCATCTATTGCCACGCGCAAGGGCGACGACGGAACGACGAGCCTGCTCTACGGCCAGCGGGTGCCGAAGGATCATCCGCAGATCGAGGCGTTAGGGGCATGTGATGAACTCAACGTCGCCTTGGGGATGGCGAAGTCGCTGCTTCCGTCCGGGGCTGGTGAAACCGCCGTCCGCGGATTGATTTTGCGGATGCAGCGGAGCCTGGTGGCGCTGATGGGTGAGGTCGCGTGCGCCGAATCCGATGCGGAGCGGTACGCGGCCTCGAAGTTCGAGCGGATCACGCCCGCCGATCTCGCGTACCTGGATGAGGCGCTGGCGGTGCTCGAAGCGAAGGGACTCCGGTTTGACGGCTGGGCGACGCCGGGGGCGACGCCGCTGGCGGCCGCCTTCGATTTCTCCCGGACGACGGCGCGCAGGGCCGAGCGCCGCTTGTCGGGATTGTCCGCGCAGGGGCGTTCTCTTCGTCCGGTGGTGACCCAGTTCATCAACCGCGTCTCGGACGTCCTCTGGTTGCTGGCGCGTGACGCGGAATCCGTTCCCCCCGCGTGAGCAGGAAAGAGGCAGGGAAAACCGCGAAGGCCGCAACACGGCGCGCTTGTTAACCCGGTGCTTTCGGCCCAACGTCGCCCATGGTCCTTGCCCTCGTCCTTATCGTCCTGGCTGCCGGCTGGCGGATCGTTGCCGTGCACGTGCCGGAGCTTTCCAATTTTGCCCCGTTGATGGCCCTGACGTTTTGCGGCGCCGTCTATTTCCGCGATCGCCGGCTCTGGCTGGTGCCGTTTGCGGCGCTGCTGCTCTCCGACCTCTATCTCGATCACTACCACGCGGTGAATTACCACGAGGGCTGGATGTGGCAGAGCGTCGTGGTTCGCGCCCTGTGCTTTGCCCTCGCGCTGCCGCTGGGGTTGTCGGTCGCCAAACAAAAGTCCTGGGTGAACCTGTTCAGCGGCAGCTTGGCCGCTTCCATCCTGTTCTATCTCGTGACCAACACCGATGCCTGGGTTCGCGATCCGTTGTATGTGAAATCCGCGGCGGGCTGGTGGCAGGCGATGACGATTGGGCATCCGCAATACCTGCCAACCCTCTTCTTTTTCCGAAACACCTTCGTCAGCGATCTCCTCTTCACGGGCATCTTTGCGTTCGCGATGGAACGTGGCGCCCAGCGCGCTGGTCGGATGAGCCTGCTCAACCGCCGGCTGGAAGCCTAGAGCAGGTCGGCCGCGAGTTCCGCCAGCTTGGAACGCTCGCCCTTGGTGAGCTTGACGTGCGCGGCGATCGCCTGGCCTTTCATCCGGTTGTAGCAATAGACGAGCCCGTTGCTGCGGGCATCGACATAGGGATTGTCGATCTGGGTCGGGTCGCCGATCAGGACGATCTTGGAACCTTCGGAAATGCGGGTGATGACCGTCTTCACCTCGTGCGGCGTAAGCTGCTGGGCCTCGTCGAGGATGAAGAAACGCCGCGCGATCGAACGACCGCGGATAAAGGCGAGGGCCTCGATTTCGACGAGGCCGCTCTTAAGCAGGCGCTCGTAGGGTTTGACGACCGAGTGGGCGTGGGAATGAGCATGCGGTTGCGCCTGCGGGTGCGCCGCAACCACATGGCTCCCGTGATTGTGCCTCTTTTTCGAGACCTTCTTGGCGGCGAACTGCGGTTCCTTCTGGGGTTTCGAGGGAATCAACACCTCAAGCGCATCATGATAAGGCTGAAGCCACGGCTTCATCTTCTCCTCGAGCGAGCCCGGGAGAAAACCGATGTCCTTGCCGAGTGCGATCACTGGGCGGGAAATGGAGACGCCGTCGTAGTGGGAGTGTTCCTCGTGCGTCTGGTGCAGGGCGCAGACCGTCGAGAGCAGCGTCTTGCCCGTGCCCGCCTTCCCGTAGCACGTGAGCAGGTGGATGCTGTCATCCAGCAACGCATCCATGAAGAACTGCTGCTCGAGATTGCGGGCGCGAATGGGGATGCCGCCGGGGGCCTTGACGTAATCCGGCAGCTTGAGGCGGCGCACGATGCCATCGCCGTAATAACGCGCCGGCATCGTCTTGCCCTCGCTGGAACGGAGGAGGACGTATTCGTTCTGGTAGAGCGGCTGGGCCGCGGCGGCCTTGAGTTCAAAGGCGCCCTCCGAGCAGAACCGCTGCAGATCGTAGATGTCGACCGCCAGCTCGCAGTAGCTGGCCTCGTCGTCGGTCTCGGGGACCTTGTCGTTCAGGTAGTCCTCGGACTCCAGCCCGACCGCGCGGGCCTTGAGCTGCACGTTGACGTCCTTGGTGACGAGAATCGTCGGCGGCGGATATCGCTCCTGGACGAACAGTGCCGCGGCGATGATGCGATTATCCTTCTTCGTGAGGTCGGGAAGGATCGCCCGCAGGCGATCCATCGCGGGCGAGCGCTTTCCCGGATCCGCAAGGTACGGATTGATGATGATCGAAAGCGTCCCGCCGGTATCAAGATCGACGCCCTCGTGCATCGCGCGCGCGTCGGGCAGGAGTTCCTGGAGGATACGGTGCACCCGCCGGGCATTGCGTCCGCGCTCGGTGGATTGCTCGCCCTTGATGCCGTCGAGTTCCTCCAGCACCTCGACCGGGATGGCGAGGTTGTTGTCCTGGAACTTGAAAATGGACTGGGGGTCGTGAAGCAGGACGTTCGTGTCGAGCACGAAGGTTTTCACTTTAGCCGACACCCTGATCCGCGAAATGGGGGCAGTCGCCCCGCGCAGGTTTTCCATCGATGGGAAGATTTGCGGTGGAATGAGCAACGGCTTTCCGGCAATGTCGATGCCAGACTCGGGCGCGGCGCGAATTCTCATTCCCGGTGACGATTGCGTGACGAAATTATTTTCGGCGTCACACGTTTGACGGCGATCGGGCGCCGCGGTTTCAGGCTCGCGTGAGGACGTTGAATGCTGTTCACCGCTCGTCGGTGTCGCGATGAACCTCGAACAAATCAAGCAGGCCCTGCTCGAATCCTACCGCAGCGACGGCGGGATCAATCACCTCGACGGCAGCAACCTGCCGTCGCAGGCGTCGGTCAACCAGCTGGCCGAGGACTGCATGCACCTGCTCTTTCCCGGCTACTTCGAGGAGTCGGGCCTGTCGGTTGGCGAATTGCCCGCCCACGTCGAGCGCACGCTGATCCGCATCGATCGCCGGCTCGCCGCGGAGTTGGAGAAGTGCCTTCGGTTTGCGGGCGTGGCCGACGCCGGCCCGAAGGCGCGCGAACACACCACCGCCATGCTGGTGCAGTTTCCCGAGTTGCGGAAACTCATCCGCACCGATGTCGAGGCGGCCTATCAGGGCGACCCCGCGGCTCGGAGCGTGGAGGAGATCATCCTCGCCTACCCCTGCGTGCTGGTCATCTCGCTCCAGAGGATCGCGCACGTCCTCTATCACCTCGGCGTGCCGCTACTGCCGCGCATGCTCACGGAATACGGCCACGAGCGCACGGGCTGCGACATTCATCCGGGCGCGCGGCTCGGGACGCACTTCTTCATCGATCACTGCACCGGCGTCGTCATCGGCGAGACCGCAACCGTCGGCAGGCATGTGAAGTTGTATCAGGGCGTCACCCTGGGAGCGAAATCCTTCGAGGTCGATGACCACGGGCAGCCGATCAAGGGCGTCAAGCGGCACCCGGACATCGGCGACCATGTGACGATTTACGCCCACGCCACGATTCTCGGCGGAGAGACCCGCGTCGGGGAGCATTCGATCATCGGCTCCAATGTCTGGCTGATGCGCTCCATCCCCGCGGAGTCGGTGGCGTACTTCAAAGCCGACAACCTTATCGTCCGGTCCCGCCATAAGAAGGATGGTCTGGTCGAGAACGCCGCCGCGCCCGCGCACGAGCACGAGTGGGAGATTTGAGCGCGCCGGTCAGGCAGCGCCCCCCGGACCTTCCAGGCCCAACTGCTGGGAGACGGCGACGCACAGTCCGACAAACGTTTCCTCCGCGAGGGCGAGCCGGCGGCCCTTGAGATGCGCGACGCCCCAGTACCGGCGCAGCTTGCGCGGTCCGAGCGGGACCGAGACGAGCATCCCGCTCTCGAGTTCCGGTCGGGCAATCCACGGGGCGAGCACGCCGGCGCCGATACCGATCTTCACCAGTTCCTTGATCGCCTCCATGCTGCCGAGCTCGATCACATTGGCCAGGGTGAGCTTTTCCTCGCGGAAATAGTCGTTCACCAGCCGGAACGTGTAACTGGATTTGTTATACAGCACGAGGGTCTCGCCCTCGATGCTCTCGCGCGGGGCGCGGCCGGCCTTCGCCCACGGATGCAGCGGCGCGACGAGGAAGCGAAGTTCGTCCTGGAACAGCGGCACGAAGGTGAACTCCGCCAGCACCGGAGTCGGCGGCTCGACCACCAGCGCCAGATCGATTTGCCCGCCCCGCAACAGGTCGAGCTGGTGGCTGTGGTCGCCCGGTTCGATGCGGATGACGCACTTGGGGTAACTCTGGCGAAACTCCCTCAGCACCGTCGGCAGGATATGCTGGCAGGCGGTGGTGCTGGCGCCGACGCGCAGGCGGCCGTGACCCCATTTCGTGAGGGTCTCCAAACCGGCCCGGGCGGCCTCCATTTCCCGCAGGATCTTTTCGGTGTGCCGGAGAAACTGCTCACCGGCCTGGGTCAGCATGACCCGCCGGCCCACGCGGTCGAGCAACCGGCAGCCGACATCGTCCTCCAGCGCCTTGATCGCATGGCTGACGGCGGACTGCGTGAGAAACAAGTCCTTGGCGGCGAGCGTGAAGCTTGCCCGGCGCGCCAGGGCCGCGAAAGCGTGAAGCTGACGGCTGTCGAGAGTCGGTTTCATGGATGAGAGCCCTTCATCCGGGCGATGAAAGGATTGCAGAGCACTAATTGCGCCAGTCGCGCACGCTGGCACGGGCGAGGCTCCCTACCCGGCACCTACGACATGCCGAGCCACTCTCCTGCGAACCCGGTCTTCAAGCTG
Source organism: uncultured Opitutia bacterium (assembly GCA_903848965.1). Lineage (GTDB taxonomy): Bacteria > Verrucomicrobiota > Verrucomicrobiia > Opitutales > Opitutaceae > ER46. Next base: position 13,319 of record CAINHV010000305.1, read on the forward strand.
CCCTTGCACTCATTACGGATCGGATATCTGGCCCTGACGGATGCCGCGCCGCTGCTGGTCGCCAGGGAACAAGGCCACTTCAACCGCCATGGACTGGCCGTCGAGTTGCGGCGGGAAGTGGGCTGGGCCACGATGCGCGAGAAGCTCATCTATGGGGAACTCGATGCGGTGCAGGCCCCGGCACCGATGCTCTGGTCCCTCGAACTCGGCCTCGGGTGCACCGCGTGCGAGGTCCTCACAGCCTTCGTGTTCAACCTGCAGGGCAACGCCCTCACGCTGTCGCAGCCACTCTGGACCGCCGGCGTCCGCGACGGCACCACCCTGCGGGGGCATCTCCGTTCCGGGCGGCGTCGCGAGCCGCTGACGCTGGGGGTGGTATTTCCGTTTTCCTCTGACCATCTGCACCTGCGGGAATGGCTGCGCGCGGCCGGCATCGATCCGGATCGCGACGTGCGCATCGTGATGGTGCCGCCAGCCCAGATGTTCCGGCACCTCGCGGGGGGCACGATCGATGGCTATTATGCCGGCGAGCCATGGAACTCGATGGCCGTTCAAGCGGGGACCGGCTGGTGCCCGGTCACCAGCGCGGTTCAGCATCCGGGGCACGTCGAGAAGGTGTTGATCGTCACCCGCCGCTACGCCGAGGCCCGATCCTCCGAGCATGCCGCCATCGTTACGGCGCTCGCCGAAGCCTGCGCCTGGTGCGACGAACCGCCGAACCGCGAATCGCTGGCCGGGCTGCTGGGGCGCCCCGAATATCTGGATGTTCCGGAGGCCGCGCTGACGCCGGGCCTGCTCGATCACTTCAACTGCGGCCAGGGGCGAGTCGACGACGCGTCGTTTATCATCTTCCACCGCGGTGGCGCCAACGTTCCGGCCGTGGCCAAGGCCCTGGTGCTGCAACGCGCCCTCGGTGTCGCCGGCCTGATTCCGGCCGCGGCGGTCAACGACGCCGGGTTGCCGGGACGCCTTTTCCGCGAAGATCTTTACCGGTTCAGCCTTCATGCTTCCCGCGCGACCCATGCGCTTCCTTCATCCGACGCGCGCGGCCACGGCAAAGCCGGGTAGGAAGGTAGGGCCGGCCAAGGCGCCAGACTTCCCTTTGTGGTGGCATGGGTCTCCAGACCCATGAACTTCTAATCGCACCAGTCGCCACGGGTCTGGAGACCCGTGCCACGATGAATTTCGGGACGGATCTCGGTGCCAACAGGGAGGCGGGTGAACTTTGAC
>CAINHV010000306.1 GCA_903848965.1 uncultured Opitutia bacterium
ACCGATCAACGAGGTTCGCGATCAGATCGAGCGAATGCTGATCCAGCAGATGTCGCGCGTGAACCAGGAGCGCTGGCTCGAACGCCTGCGCCGCAACGGCTACGTCAAGCACTACTAAGACGGTTTCGGGCTGCGCCCGAAACCCTGGATGGCCGAGGTTAGGCTGCCAAGGCGTGGAAGGGCCCCGCCGCTACCCACACTTCGCCCCCGTATTTTGTAGGCGTATGCCTCGTGCGCGCCCGCGACGGCTTGTCCGCTACACGTCCATTGCCACGACTCTGGTGTCGGGCTGCCGCTCATCGGCAGGCCCAAGATTCACGAGTTAAGAGCGCCCGTGGCGAGCGACCGCCCGGCCGCCCTCAATTGGCGGCCGCAATTCCGCCCCGCGGATCGACCGGCAAGATGACGACCGGCGCAGCCCAGCCGGCGTCAGGCCTGAAGGCCTTGATGACCGTGCCGATGTAGTTGCGATAACGCACCGGGGTTCGATCGGGCGCACGATTTCCCACCCCCATCGCCGTCCAGCCACGCGGGGATTCCTGCAGCAGCGTGTGCGCCACCAGTCGGCCAGAATCGCCGATGTAGACGACGGTCATGCCGCGCTTCAGTTGGTCGAGCTTCATGGCCCGGACGATCAAGACCGTCCGATCTTGGTAGAGTGGAAGCATCGAGCCGCCGCTGCCCACAAAGATTTCGCTGCCGGGGTGGGTCTCGGCATAGGCTTGGGCCTGCCGCCACAGCTCACCCGGTGCGACCGGTTCGGAGGCCGGCGTATGCTCCGTCGTCAAAAGGGGGAGAACGCGCTCGCGGGCTTGGTTGGCGCAGCCGTGTCCGGAAAACACCGCCAATCCGATCAATCCCGCCGAGATCGCCGCTCGCCAAGCCGGCCAGGACACGGAACGGGAGTTCACGGGCACGACTTTACAGAACGATCAACCCGCCGACCATAGGGTGATTCCTCCTCACTCCGATGAATAACACCCCAGGGCGGACCGAAGGCGGGGTGGCTCATCCAGGACCCCGATTTCACCCTTGCTTGAGAACACCGCTGCTTCGCGTGAGCCGGATTGATTGAATAGTGAGGCGACAGAGCCCGCTCGCTCACGCTCGCAGCCGCTTACTGAGGATCGCACCATGGCCTGACGAGCATGGCAACCAAACCTCCCGCCGCTCACGCAGCGGGTCACCACTGCCGAGTAGCCCTGCCCGTGAGGGCCGGGATTCGGGGACCTGCCGTCAGTCTGATACGCGAGCCTTGGCAAACTGGGGCTCGCGGCCGCTTCACCCCGGATTTGGGTGCTCCACGCCGTTTCAGGTGCACCCGGCGCGGCCTTAGCTCGAATGATGCCTTCCCTTTCTCATCGCGCGCGCCGAGTCGTCCCATTCACCGCCGGATTCACCCTCGTCGAACTCCTGACCGTCATCGCCATCATCGGCGTCCTCGCCGCCATCGTGATCCCCACAGTCGGCGCGGTCCGCGAAAAGGCCCAGCGCGCCGTCGACGCCAACAACCTCCGCGAAATCCTGAAGGCCGCCCAGCTCCATGCGGCGGACAATCAGGATCGCTTGCCGGACCCGCTTCAGATCCCGGGCCAGGTCCTCTCCGCCGAAGAGCTAATCTGGAAGTGGCCCGGCATCCTCGCGCGCAACCGGCTGCTCACCGAGCCGTCCGTCTTTTTCGCCCGCCACGACCCCGCCTACAGCGGCACGCCGCCCGCCTTTATCCTCCAGCCCGGCACCGGCCGCCAGGAGCTGCATCCTGACTTCACCAGCGGCCGATCGCCGTCCTGGGAATTCGTCGGTGGCGTGACCATGAACGATCATCCGATGACACCGGTCGCCTACACCCGCGGCCTGCAGGCCAACGGCACATGGAGCGCGACCAGCGGCGTCTATGGCGATGCCGGAGGCTTCGTGGCATTCGTCGGCGGTAGTGTCGCGTTCCATTCGTCCCTCGATCCCGCCACCCAACCCCCTGGAATTTTTGTTTCCAACCGGCCCGACAGCGACAGTGAAACGCGCCCGGCCGACGTCCGGGAGGCGATCCCGCTGCGCTCCACCGTGCGCATCTACGGGGTGCCTCCCACCACTGGGGCGGGCGGAATGATTGGCACCCCCAACGGCACGCCGGCCGTCCGCGGACCGTGAGCGCGAAGCCACAATCGGCGGCGCGATAGGCGGGCCGCCATGGGGTCTGGCCGCCCACTTTCCCTCTTTCCCCGGCCACCCGCCCGGGCCATGGTGCGACGTTCATGACGGCCCTTTCGTCCTCTCCCGCGCCCAGCCAGCCCACCTTCGTGGTCGGGCACAAAAATCCTGACGCCGACGCGATTTGTTCCGCCATCGCCTATGCCGCGTTCAAGGATGCCCGTGGGGAACGTGGTTACGTCGCCGCCCGTTGCGGTAACTCCAACGCCCGCATCGACACGATCCTGGCGCGCTTCCGGCAGCCGTTGCCCTACTACCTGAGCGACGTTTCGCCGCGGGTTCACGATCTGATGACGCCGGATGTCGTCTCCATCCTGGACGACGCCACCTGTGCCGAGGCACTCGAGTTGATCGACCAGCATCAGATCCGGGTCCTGCCGGTTATCAACAGCCGTCACCGCGCCGTCGGCACCCTCTCACTTGCCCACCTCGGCGGCGTGTTCATCCCGCGGGTCAGCGAACCCAAGCAGATGCGCCAGGTGCGCACGTCCCTCTCTAACATCGCCCGCGCCCTCAGGGGCCGCGTCATCCACCTCACCGGCGAGGATCAAATTGAGGATCTCTTCGTCCGCCTTGGCACAATGGACATCCGCTCGTTCTGGAGCATCTCGGAACGCGAGAAGATCCCCGCCAATCAATCGATCATTATCGTGGGCGATCGCCAGGACGTCCAACGCCGCGCGATCGAGATCGGCATCCGCGCCCTCGTCATCACCAGCAGCCTCACGATCGACTCCGAGATCGTGGCGCTCGCCAAGGCCAAGGGCGTCAGCGTCATCATCAGCCCTTACGATTCGGCCACCACCGCCCTCGTGGTCCGCACGGCCACGAGCATCGATCGCATCGTTGAGCGGGACTTTCCGACCGTCACCTCGGACGCCCGGATCAGCGAGATCCGCAAGAAGTTCTCGCTCACGACCCACGCTCTCCTCGTGACCAGCGACGACGGCCGGCTCATTGGCATTCTGTCGAAGAGCGACATCTTTAAGCCGGTCCAGACCCGCCTGGTGCTCGTCGATCACAACGAACTCACGCAGGCCGTCACGGGCATCGAGGAAGTCACCATCACGGAGATCATCGATCACCATCGCCTCGGCTCGCTGCACACGGCCCAGCCGATCCTGTTTCTCAACGAGCCGGTCGGTTCCACCTGCACCATCATCGCGGACATGTTCCGGCGCGAGGGGCTCATGCCTTCGGCCGAGATCGCCGGCATCATGATGTCCGGCCTGATCTCGGACACCCTGCATCTCAACGGACCGACCACGACCGAGAAGGATGTCACGCTGCTCGCCTGGCTCAGCGCCATCGCGAAGGTCAGCCCGCAGGAACTCGCCGACGAGATCTTCAATTCGGGCTCGGTGATTCTCGCCCAGCCTCCCGAAAAAGTCGTCCGTTCCGACTTCAAGATTTACGAGGAGGAAGGTGCGCGTTTCGCCGTCTCCCAGGTCGAGGAACTCGGCTTCGGCAACTTCTGGGAACACGCGAAGGCCATCGCGAGCGCGGTCGAGGAACTGCGCGACGAGGAGCGGCTCACGTTCGCCGCGCTGCTCGTGACCGATATCACCACGCAGAATTCGCTGCTGCTGGTGAAGGGCGATCCCACGCTGATCGCGCGGATCAGCTACCGCCACGTCGAGCAGGACGAGATCTTCGATCTGCCCGGTGTCGTCAGCCGCAAGAAACAGCTCATCCCCTACCTCACGAGCCTCCTGAAGGAACTCGTCGCCGAAGGCGCCCTGTCGACGGGCACGCGGACCCCGTTCAAGAAGCGGAAGTAGACGGCGCCCGTCGCCACGGGCACCCGCGAGTGGCACCCGCTCCCGATTCCTTTTTCTGGATCGTCAGCCCGGCCAGTTGGGCGATGGCCCCCGGCAAGCCGGTTGCCTCGTTGTTCCAGAGTACGAAGCGGATCGAGCGCCCGGTTTGCACCCCGGGGTGCTCCGAGGATGCGGACGGGCTCCATGACCAGCGCCGTGCCAGAACCGTCGTCATTCGCCGCCTCACCCCAGCCGATGCCGTCCCGGTGCGACCCGACGATGTACATTTTCTGTGGATGCGCCGTACCGACCTTGGTGCAGAACACCTGCTCCCGATCGCCGGGAGTGCTCGGCGGCGGGTTCAACGCCCGCAGCGTCGGATCGGGCTGCGCCGGCGGATCGCGGTTGACCCCGGTCTTGGCTCGCACCCCGCGCTAACGTCCGCCGCCCTGGGCCTGACCCGGCGCCACCGCCGGTCCACTCGGCTGGCGGGGATCAGCCGGGTGCTATTGATATTTGATTCGCCCCGTCGCTCACGCTCGCGGCCACGAACGGTCGACCCTGCCCTTTCCCGGCTTAAATGTGGATCGCCTCGCCCGTCGTCGCCGCGGCGGCTTCCATCAGCGCCTCGCTCAGCGTCGGGTGCGCATGGATGGAGTGATGCAATTCCTCGATCGTGCCTTCCATGTTCATCGCGAGCACGTACTCCGCGATCAGCTCGGGGGCTTCGTTGCCGATGATGTGCACACCGAGGATCTCTCCGGTCCTGGCGTCGCTGATCACCTTCACAAACCCTTCGGTGTCGCCCGCAGCCACGGCCTTGCCGGAGGCCGTGAACGGAAACTTGCCGACCTTGTAAGCCAGCTGCTTCTCGCGGCAGGCCTGCTCGGTCAGCCCAGTGCTTGCAATCTGCGGCTGGCAGTAGGTGGCGCCCGGGAAAATCGTCACGCGCTGCGGATGGCCCACGCCGAAGATCGCGTTCACTGCGTTGATAGCCTCGAACGTCGCGACGTGCGCGAGCCAGGGCGGCCCGATGATGTCACCGGCGGCGTAGATGCCCTTCACGCTGCTCTCGTAGCGGCCATCGACCTTCACGTAGCCGCGCTCGAGTTCCAGCTTCACGCTGGTGGACAGCACCCCCTCGAGGTTCGGCACCACGCCGATCGCCACGAGCAGCGTCTCGGCCTCAATCTCGGTCGACTTGCCGTCCTTCACCAACGTCAGGTCCACGCCCGTCTTCTTCACCCGGACATTCTCGACCTTGGTGCCGACGTGCACCGCGATGCCCTGCTTTTCGAACGATCGCTGCAACACCCGAGCGACTTCCTCGTCCTCGACGGGCGTCACCTGCGGCAGCATCTCGACCAAGGTCACCTGGGAGCCAAACGCATTATAGAAATACGCGAACTCCACGCCAATCGCACCCGCACCGATGATCACGATCGACTTCGGCGGCGTCTTCCGCGGCACGAGGGCCTCGCGTGAGGTCATCACCCGCTCGCCGTCGGCCGGGATGTCGGGCAGCCGGCGCGGCTTGCAGCCGGTGGCCAGCAGGACGCTCTTGGTCTTGAAAAACCGGCCCTTGTGCTCGCCCTCGGTGATCTCGACCATGCCGGGCACGGACACCCGCGCGCGGCCGACGTAGTAATCGACCTTGTTCTTGCGAAAGAGGAACTCGATGCCCTTGGCCATCTGGCTCGCGACGCCGCGGGACCGCTCCATCACCTTGCCGAAGTCGAACGCCGCGTCCTTCACCGTGATCCCGAAGGTGTCGGCCTTCTGCAGGGCGCGGTAGAATTCCGCGCTCTTCAGCAACGCCTTCGTCGGGATGCAACCCCAGTTCAGGCAGGTGCCGCCGGCGCGCTCGAGCTCGATGCACGCGACCTTCTTGCCCAACTGCCCGGCGCGGATCGCGCCCGCGTACCCCGCGGGGCCACCCCCGATGACGATGAGATCGTATTCCATGGTTTCAGCCATTCGACAAAGTCGTCGTGGTGAAAACCACCGTCAAATGGAAACAGGGTTTGGGCGCCCGGCGGAGGGAGACGCTCAGACGCTCAAAGCTCCCGCCGGCGCCTGGCTGGTAGTTCCGTCTTCAGATAGAATCCGGAAGGCTCACTTCTTCCGCCTGAAGGCGGAACGACCAGCCACGGTCCATGGCAGAAAACCAAACTGCCCCCCTACGGCTTCACACTTCACCCTCCCCACCCTTCAAATATCGATCACCTCGTCTTTGGCCTTCGGGGGCGCCGGGGGGCGAGGGGCGACGGGCCGCGTCTGTACAATCGCCGAAACGAGCAGATTCGTGATGCTCACCACGAGCGAACCGCCGACGGCCGGCCAAAAGCCGGCGACGTGGAACCCGTCGACGAGCCGGCCGACGAGCATGAACAACAAGGCATTGATCACCACCACGCCGAGCCCCATCGTGATCAGGATGAACGGCAACGTGAACAGCACGAGCAGCGGCTTCAGGATCGCGTTGAAGAAGCTCAACAGCAGCACCACCGCGAGCAGCGTGACGCCGTCGTCGCACGAGATGCCGGACACGATCTTCGTCGCGAGCATCACGCCCAGCGCGAGGATGATCCAGCGGAGAAGCAACGGCTTGAACGAAGAGGCCATGGCGTGAGGGGCCCAACATCGCCCCGTCCTTTCGCCGGGCAATGAAAATCCTCGTCGTTCAGGATTATCTGCGCAGCGGTGGAACCGAGCGCCAATCCGTCCTCCTCGCCAACGCGTTCGCTGCCGCCGGGCACGCCACCACCCTCCTCACGTTTCGTCCCGGCGGGGTCCTCGCGGCTACCGTGGCACCCGCCGTCACGCACCGTGCGCTGCAGCCGTTCGACCTCGGCTGGGACTGGTTTGCGCCCGGACTCGCCCGCGCCGCCGCCCGGATCAAGCCTGACATCGCGCTGTGCATGGGCCGGATGGCCAACTGCTACGGCGCCCCGCTGCAGGACACGCAACCCGGCGCCGCGGTCGTGGCCACCATGCGCACGGGCAAGCCGCTGCCCGCCCGCTTCCGCCGCTCGCTCCACCGCTGCCGGCATGTCGTCGCCAACAGCCGCGACGCCCGCGCGACCTTGATCGGCGAATACGGGGTCGCCGCCGACCAGATCAGCGTCATCCACAACTCACTGGTGTTTCCTGCCGCCGGGGATGATCCCGGCGCCGCCAGCCACCGCCAGGCCGGGCGCGTGGAGCATCGCGCCGGCCCCGACACGAACGTCCTGCTCTGTGTCGCGATGTTTCGCCCCGAGAAGAATCAGCGGGAGCTGATCGAGATCGTGGCCGGGCTTCCGCCCGATGCCCGCTGGCAGCTCTGGCTCGCCGGCGACGGACCCGCCCGCGCGGCCTGCGAGACGCTCGCCGCCGCCCGGGGCGTGAGCGATCGAGTGAAGTTCCTCGGCTTTCACGCGAACCCTTCCGCGCTGTATGCCGCTGCCGATGTCGCCGTGCACGCCTCGGGAAGCGAGGCCCTCTCGAACTTTCTCATCGAGGCGCAGGCGCACGGCCTGCCGTTCGTGGCCTACGAGGCCCAAGGGATCCGCGAGTGCGGACGCCCCGGCCAAACCGGCTGGCCGATCGCACGTGACGACCGCGCCGCCTTTCGGGCCGCCCTGCTGCCGCGGATGAGCGAGCCCGCCGTGGCACGCGTGGCCCTCGCCGACGCCGCCCGCGCCTATGCCCGCGAGACCTTCGATCCGGCCCGCCAGGTTGCCGCCTACCTGGAGCTGTTCACGCGCTTGAGATCGACCTGAGCGAAGTGGCATGGGTCGCCCGACCCATGAAAACGGCTCCGCTTGTCATCACAGTCTCCACGGGTTGGGCGACCCGTGCCACTTCCCCGCGGGGCCGTCCTCCCCGCCCCGCTTGCCCTTTGCCGGGCATTCGGCTGGATCGCCTCGCCGGACATGACCAACAAGCAGCGCACCGATTTGATTGAGCAGCATCTTCGCAAGCACAAGTACTGCGATCTGCACACGCTCGCCACGCACTTTGGCGGTTCCCTGTCCACCGTTCGCCGGGTCCTCGATGGCCTCGAGGAACGCGGCCTCGTCCGCCGTCATCACGGCGGGGCGTCGTTGATCGAGAGCGATGCGCTCACGCTTGAGTACGACTTCATGGCCGGCATCAAGCGCCAGGCGGACAAGAAGGAAGCCATGGCCGCGATTGTCGCCGAACAGGTGCAGCCGGGGATGACCGTGATGCTCGACGCCGGCACCAGCACCTACGCGGTCGCCCGGCTCCTGGCCGAGAAGCGCGTGCAGGTGATCACGAACTCGCTTCCCGTCGCCAGCCTCTTTGGCGAAATCGGCCAGGTGAACACCATCGTGACCGGCGGCATCATCTGCGGCCGGCTCGGCGTTCTCGTCGGACCGATGTGCGAGCAGTCGGTCGAACAGGTGCACGCCGACATCGCGATCCTCGGCGGAGCCGGCATCACGGAGAGCGGCGTCTGGAACCACAACGCGTTAATTATTGCCGTGCAGCGCAAGATGATCGCGGCGGCCGAGCGTACCATCTTCGTGCTCGATGCCACCAAGTTCGGCCGCAAGGCCCTCAGTCTCACCGCCCCCTTCGAACCGCGGATCACGATCGTAACAGACAAGTGCCCTTCACCCCAGGTGATCGAGGCGATCGGGGCCGCCGGCGCCTGCCTGACGCTGGCGGAGAAGCGCCGCCCGGCCGTGAAGGCGCCCCCCGCCCGGGCAGATCGCCCTTTCAGCGCGGCCCGCCGGGCCGGCGGCTGACCTCGGGCGAGTTGCCTTCCGTCCGTCCGTTCTCTTCGTGGGAACAGTGCGTCCCTCTGAATCCGTGCCCGTCCCGTCCCAGCCCGAGTGCATCCGCCTGCGGGGCGTCCGCCAGAACAACCTGAAGGGTTTCGATCTCGACGTGCCGCTCGGCCAATACGTCGTCGTCACCGGCCTCAGTGGCGCCGGCAAGTCGTCCCTCGTTTTCGACACGCTGCACGCCGAGGGACAGCGGCGCTACGTGGAGACCTTCAGCGCCTACACGCGGCAGTTCCTTGACCTGCTCGACAAGCCCAAGGTCGACTCGATCGAGAACATCCGGCCTTCGATCGCGATCGAGCAGACCAACACGGTTAAGACTTCGCGTTCGACCGTGGGCACGATGACCGAGCTGACGGATTTCGCGAAGGTGTGGTTCAGCCATGTCGCCGAATGTTTCGATCCCGCGACCGGTGAAAAGGTCGAGGACGACAACCCGCAAACCATCTGGCGAAAGATGCGCGCCGCACTCGGCGAGGCCACTGTGCTGATCGCGTTTCGCGTCCGCCGCCCGGCCAATCTCACCTGGATCGAGATCCTCACCAACCTCAAGAATCAGGGCTACACCCGCGTGCTGATCCCCGCCACGGCCGATGTGTCCGTCGCCAAGATCGAGGAACTCCTCGCCGCGCCTTCCGCCCTCTCGGCCGCGGAACACGTCTACGTCGTCCAGGACCGCCTTTCCCTCACGGAGTCCAACCGCGCCCGCTTCCTTGAGGCCGCCGAGACCGCCCTCCACTTCGGCCAGGCCGAAGTCCACGGCTTTCGCGAAGTGGAAACCGGCCGCTTCACCGCGGCGGGGCACTATTCGCGCGGCCTGCACTCGACGAAGACCGGCCGGCGGTTCCGCCCCGCGACTCCCGCGCTTTTTTCCTTCAACTCCCCGCTTGGGGCGTGCCCGAAGTGCCGCGGCTTCGGCCGGGTGATCGAGATCGATTACCGCCTCGCGATCCCAGACTACTCCAAGTCGATCGACGACGGCGTCTTCAAGTGCTGGGAAAGCGAGGTCTACGGCGACTCGAAGAGGGATCTCCTGGTCTTCGCCCGGAAGAGGAAGATCCGCACCGACGTGCCGTTCGCATCGCTGCCGGAGGAGCAGCAGCGCTACGTCATCGACGGCGAACCCGACTACGGGGAGGAGAACGGCAAGACGTGGCCGAAATTCTGGTACGGCCTGAAGGGCTTCTTCCGCTGGCTCGAAAAGAGCACGTACAAGATGCACGTCCGGGTCTTTCTCGCCCGCTACCGCGCCTACAATCCCTGCCCGGACTGCGGCGGCCAGCGACTCCAACCCGAGGCGCTCTGCTGGAAGTGGGAGAGCCGCACTCTCCCCGAACTCTATCAACTGCCCGTCTCCGACCTGCTCCGGCTCCTGCGAGGTTGTCATCTAATAAATGACAACAGCGCAGCGCCCGGGGACGTCCGGAGTGCTACGCTCGCGTTCGAGTCGATCCTCACCCGACTGCGCTACCTCGAGCAGGTGGGCGTCGGCTACCTCACCCTCGACCGGACCTCCAAGACGCTTTCCGGCGGAGAGGTGCAGCGCGTCAACCTCACGAGCTGCCTCGGCACCTCGCTCGTCGACACCCTCTTCGTCCTCGATGAGCCCAGTGTCGGACTGCATCCGCGCGACATCGATCGCCTGATCGCGATCATCCGGACCCTCACCGACACCGGTAACACCGTCGTGGTCGTCGAGCATGACGAGGCCATGATTCGCGCCGCTGATCACGTGATCGAGATCGGGCCGGAGCCGGGAACCCGCGGTGGCCACGTCGAGTTTCAGGGCACGGTGAACCAGATGCTCGCTTCGCCGCGCAGCATCACCGGCGCCTACTTCTCAGGACGGCAGACCATCCCCCTGCCCGCACAACGGCGTCCCGTTTCCTCCGCCGGACGCTGGCTCCAGTTTCAGGGCGCCACCAAGCACAACCTCGCGCAACTGACCTGCCGCGTCCCGTTGCAGCGCCTCGTCTGCCTCAGCGGCGTTTCGGGTTCCGGCAAGTCCACGCTCCTCGACAACGTCATCTACCAGGGCCTGCTCAGCCAGCGCCTCCAGCTCACCGACGATCCGGCCGCGATCGACGCGATCACCGGATACGAGAATTTTTCGGAGATCGTGCTGGTCGATCAGTCGCCGCTTTCCCGGACTCCGCGATCGAATCCCGCGGTCTACACTGACGCATGGGAACTCATCCGCGAACTCTACGCCCGGACTCCCGCCGCCCAGGAAGCCGGGTTCAACGCGTCCTCCTTCTCCTTCAACAGCGGCGAGGGGCGTTGCGATCACTGCCTCGGCCTCGGCTACGAGCGCGTCGAGATGCAGTTTCTTTCCGACGTCTTCGTGCCTTGTCCCGTGTGCGAAGGCCGCCGGTTC
>CAINHV010000307.1 GCA_903848965.1 uncultured Opitutia bacterium
GCTCTATATTTCCCATGGCGGCAGCAGCGCCCCGACGACGCCGGAGTCGATTGCGGCCCGCCACCACTGCATGCGGATGAAGGGCAAGGAAGTCTTCAAGCTGGCCGTCCGCGTCATGGAGGAGGCCGCCCGCGATATTCTGGAACAACACCATCTGCGTGCGGATCAGATTTCCCTCGTGATTCCCCACCAGGCCAACCTCCGCATCATCGAGGCCATCTCCCAGTATCTCGAAATCCCGATGGAGCGGTTCTTCGTCAACGTCGACCGCTACGGCAATACGTCCGCGGCCTCCATTCCGATCGCCCTGGATGAAGCGCGCCGCAGCGGCCGGATCAAGGCGGGCGATGTGACGCTCCTCGTGGCATTTGGGGCGGGCTTGACCTACGGAAGCGCGCTGAGTCGTTGGTGACTCCTTTTCGATGCGTCTTTCCTTCGCCCGTTCGCTCCGCGCCCTCCTCCTCTGCTGCTCCGTTTTCGGCCTGCTGACGTCCGTCCTGCACGCTGACTTGGTCTGGAGCGCCGCGACCGGCTGGCGGGTTGAGGGTGGAGCCCTTTCCGGACTGTCAGGCGCCGAGGGCGGCACTGCCCTCGATCAGATGAACAAGTCGCGCGCCGACGAGGAAGCCGGCCGCTCCCGGGCCGCCATCAAGGGCTACACCGTCATCGGCCGGCGTTACCCGAATTCCGTTTATGCGCCCGAGGCCGTGTATCGCACCGCCCGGCTCCACCTGGCGCGCAAGGAATATAGCAGGTCATTCACGGCCTACCAGACGGTCCTGACCCGCTATCCGAATACCAAGCGGTTCAACGAAATCATCGGCGAACAGTACCGCATCGCCAGCGCCATGCTCGATGGCGCCCGCGACCGGATGATATGGGGACTCCTGCCCGGCTTTAACCAGCGCGAACGCTCGCTCGGGTTCTTCGAGGCGATCGTGGGCAATGCGCCCTACAGCGACTACGCGCCACTTTCGTTGATGAACATCGCCCGGGGCTACGAGCAGATGAAGGAGACCGAAGGCGCCATCGATTCGCTCGACCGGATGATCAATAACTACCCGCAGAGCCTGCTCACGCCCGACGCTTATCTGAGGCTCGCCCAGACCCACGCCCTGATGGTCGAGGGTCCCTACTACGATCAGGCTTCAACCAAGGAGGCCATCACCTACTTCACGGATTTCATGCTGCTCTTCCCCAGCGATACCAATATCGCGCCGGCCGAGAAAGGCCTCGACGGCATGAAGACGATGCTCGCCGAGAGCAAAATGCGGATGGGCGATTTCTACTTTTACAAGCGGGGCAACTTCAAGGCCGCGCGGGTGCTTTATAACGAGGCCATCACCGCGTATCCCGACTCCGGCGTGGCAATCCTGGCCCGCGAGCGTCTGACGGAAGTCGAGGCCAAGGCCGCGGCGGCCGCGCCGGTCACGGCGTCGACCGATGGGTCTGCGCCGGCGGCTGCCGCCCCCGCCCGGAAAAAGCGTTTCGGAATTTTCTGAACGGCGCGCCATGGCCGCGACCGGATCTCCTTCCGTCTGGGTTGGCGTCCGGGCGGTCATCCCCTCACTCGCGCTGCTGGGCTGCCTGATCGCTTGGGTGGGCTGCTCCCACTATCAGCTCGGCACCGGAGCCACCCCGGCCTTCCGGACGCTGTACGTCGCGCCGGTGGCAAACCGGACGCTCCTGCCCCAGTCGCAGGCCTTGATGAGCACTCAACTGCGCGAGGCCTTCCTCCGCGACGGACGCGTCACCCTCGTCAACTCCACCGAGGCTGCCGATGCCACGCTGACCATCGTGCTGAACGATTATCACCGGGAAGTGGCCGCCTCCCGGGCGGACGACACCGGCTTGGCCCGCAAATTCAATCTCACGCTTGGCGCGTTGTGCAGCCTGCAGGATCGCCGCAGCGGCAAGACCATCTTCGAGAACCGCCCCGTCCGCGCGCAGCGTGAGGTGTTCACCGACAGCGGCCAGCTCCAGGCAGAGTATCAGACCCTCCCACTGTTGGCCGACGCTCTCGCCGCCCGGATCCTGCACGCGACGCTCGACGTCTGGTAACCGCTCCGGGCGGCGTGTCCGGCAGCCGGCATCCTTGTTCTTGCGCCACCGGGCCTCTCCTTGCACCTGTTGCGGTGGCCATGCATCCGCCCCTGCTGAATCCGTCCCTCCTCGCCGGCGATCACGCCCACCTCGCCGCCAGCGCCGCCCACGTGGCAGCCGTTGGCCTGCCCTGGCTGCACCTTGACATTATGGACGGCCACTTTGTCCCGAACCTGAGCTTCGGGCCGGAAACGCTGCATGCGCTCCGCCGCGCCGGGAACAAGCTGTATTTCGACACGCACCTGATGCTCGAAGAGCCGCAGCGCTACATCGACGCCTTCGCCAAGGCCGGCTCGAATCTCATCAGCGTCCACATCGAGCCCCCCTTCAATCACGCCGAAACCCTCGCCCGGATCCGGGCGCTGGGCTGCCAGTGCGGCATCGTGCTGAATCCCGGCACTCCCGCCGCCGCGATCGAATCCGTCCTTCCGCTCGTCGATCTCGTCCTCGTCATGACCGTCCAGCCCGGCTTCGGCGGCCAACCCTTCCGACGGGACGTCCTGCCCAAGATTCGGCAGATCGACACCTGGCGCCGGGAACGGGGCCTCGATTTTCGGCTCGAGGTGGACGGTGGCGTCGATCTCGCCACGGCCCGCGAATGCCACGCGGAGGGCGCCGATATCTTCGTGGCTGGCACCTCATTCTTCCGATCCTCGGACCCGGCGGGCATGGCCGCGGCCGTCGCACGGTTCGGTCAGGCCTGAGCGGCGGTCATTCGATTAGTGTAGAGCCCGGCGCTCGTCGCCGAACCCTTTTGCCGTCTGATATCCGGGCCGGCCGACGCGCCAGTTCCGTGGTCGCGAGCGTGAGCGAGTGAGAAGCCCTCATCCTCCCGTGGCACGGGTCTCCCGACCCGTGCAGACCGTGATGCCTTTCCTAACGCCCTTCACGGGTCAGGAGACCCGTGCCACGCCCAAGCCGCCACTCGCTCACGCTCGCAGGCATGGAAAGTCCGATCCTCAGCTATGGGCTTCCTCACGTCCGCCGGTGGAGCAACGGCCACCGTCGCCCGGTCAGCTGTCCGTACCGGTCACCTGCGCCTCATCAATTTGCCGTAATCGTCGATTATGGATTTGAGGTAAGGACCGGGAGTTGACGAAGATTCCTCATGTTCCCGCCGTCCGCGTCCGGTCTGCCTCCGGCCACCGTTCTGGCCCAGGCCAGCACGGTGTGGTCGGGCGCCGTGATCGTCGGTTTCAGCGCGGTCGCCTTTCTGGCGTGGCAGCTCTGGCGGGCCCGCCGCCAGTACTCGGTTGATCTGTCCGATCAAGCCCACCAGGTGTCCGAGGAGCAGGACAAGGTTCGGCTTCTCCTCGAGGAGAAGGAGGCCGTCGCCCGCGAGAGCCAGTCGAAGAGCGTGATGCTCGCGACGTTGAGTCGCGAGATTCGCGCCCACCTGAACGGCGTCATCGGCTCGGCGGATCTGCTGATCGACAACTCGCTCCAAACCCGCCAGCGCGATCTCCTGACGACGCTTCGTTCCTCGGCCGAGGCGCTCCACCAGTCGCTGAACGACATCCTCGACTATTCGAGTATCGAGACGGGGAAAATACCGATCGGCAGCCGCTCCTTCGATCTGACCCGCCCGCTGATCGATGCGGTCGAACAGCTTTCCCCCCAAGCCCTGCTGAAGGGACTCGAGCTGGTCCTGATCGTCGCCCCGGATGTCCCGCTGGCCGTCAAAGGAGACGATGCCCGGTTGCAACAGGTACTGTTAAACCTGATGACGAACGCGGTCCGGTTTACCCCGAGCGGTCGCGTCGTCCTGCGCGTCGAACTGCCGAGCGGATCGACCGCCCCCGCCAAGAACGGATCCACCTGGCTGCATTTCAGCGTCAGCGACACCGGCCCCGGGATTCCACCCGAGATGGAGGCGACAATCTTCGATCGCTTCGCACCGTCGGACTCTTTCTCGCCCCGCAAATTTGGCGGTTCCGGCCTGGAGCTCGCCATCAGCAAGCGGCTCGTCGAGCTGATGGGCGGCACGATCGGCGCCCGCAGCCTGCCCGAGAGCGGCTCCGAATTTTGGGTCGTGCTGCCGCTCGCCGCTGATGGCATGCCGGCCCCGGTCCGGCCCGTCGCCCCCGCCGGACTGCACCTCGTAGTGCTCGATGATCTCGCCGCGTCCCGCGTGGCCGCGTCCGCCATGCTGCGCCGTCTGGGCATCGATCACGATGTCACCGACACCACCGCCAACGCCGCCGGACTCCTGCGCGACTCCGTCGAGGCCGGCGGCGATACCGTGCTGTTGCTCGATGAGTCCGTCGCCCAGGAGAGCGCGGACGATCTCGGGCGTCTGCTCGCCGTGGACTCGCCGTTGCGCGCCGTCCGCGTCGTGCTCATGTCTGGGGCACCCGAGGCCGTCGGACCCGGCACGTTCCCCTTTGCGATCGCCGCAAACGTGCGCAAGCCGCTCCTCCGCGCCGACGTCTTGCTTGAGGCGCTGCGCCGCACGGATGGAGCGGCGGCCCGGTTGCCCGGCCCAATCGAGGTTCCTGCAGAAGCCCGGCAGGGACCGTGCGTGCTCGTGGTGGACGACGACGAGATCAGCCGGTCGGTCACCTCCCAACTGCTCGCCCGGCTGGGCTGCACCGTGCAACTCGCGAAGAGCGGCGCCCTCGCCATCGAGCGCATCCGGACCGACCACTTCGACCTGGTGTTCATGGATTGCCAGATGCCGGAGATGGACGGCTTCACGACCACCGAGAAGATCATCGCGATGGCCGGGCGCAAGGCACCGCCCATCGTGGCCCTGACCGCGAACATCGGCGTGCAGGATCGCGAACGCTGCTTCGCCGTGGGCATGCGCGACTTTGTCAGCAAGCCCGTACGCAAGGCCGAACTCGCCCGCGTGGTGAAGACCTGGATCCCGGAAGAAATTCTCGACGTCAAGTAAGGACCCACGCACGCGATTGCAGCCCGTAGCGCCAGTCTCCGACTGGCGGGACGCCGGTCAGAGACCGGGCGCCACTACCGACGGCTCACGCCAGCTCAATCTCGCGCGGCCACTGCTGGTACGCTTCCCAATACGTCTTCTTCAGCGCGATCTCGTCGTCCTCGGCCGCAGGCTGCACATGGCCGGCCGCGTCGAAGGCCCGCGACACGAGCGTGTGCTTGCCAGGGGCAAGGTTGCCGAGATCGATCGAGAAAAACCGCCAGCAGAATTTCTCGTGCGGCGTTTTGTCGAGGACCGCGGAACGCCATTCGCCGCCGTCGACCTTGACCTCGACCTTGGTGATTTCGGTGCCGTCGTTCCAGGCCGCGCCAATGGCGCGCAGCGGGATCTGCCCGTTCTGGGCCGGCTGGCGGGTGACCCGGCCGATCACTGACTTCAGCCGGATGCGGGTGACCGACGACTCGACATATTCGATGCCGTCGGCCCGGCGCTCGCCGCGCACGGTCACGTAATCGCGGCCCATGTACTTGCCCATGTAGCGGCGGTTGCGGACATCAATCCGTGTCAGCCACTTCACATTGGCGACGCCATACCAGCCGGGCACGATCAGGCGCAGCGGGGCGCCGTTGGCCTTCAACAGCGGGGCGCCATTGCGATCGTACGCGAGCATCAGGTTTTCACTGAGGGCGTCGTCGACCGACATGCTGCGGCCGAACGGCACCTCGACCTTGAGCTCGCGCTTCGTGGCGGGCCGGAGGAGTTCCTCCTGCTTGTCCTTGCCGAAAAACACGATCTCCTTCGCGCCGGGCTTGATCCCGCACTCCTTCAGAATCGGCGCCAGCAGCGTGCCCGTCCACTTGCTGTTGTAGACGGCGTTCATGAAGCCCGGCGACGAACCGTTGCCGGAGCACTCCAGCGTCATCAACTGGTCCTTCTTCGCCCGCGCCCGCAGCTGCTCCATCGTGAAGGTCATCGGCTTGTTCACGAGGCCCGTGATCTCGAGGCGGAACTTCGATTCGTCGAATTCCGGAATGCCGTAGTGCTGCACGCCGAACACCTGGTCCTGGGGCGTCAGCCAGTCCTGCAGCATTTCCCAATCGAGCCGGTTCGGCGGCGTCCGCGGCATGTTGAGAAACGGCACGAGCTCCTCACCGGGCTTGGCGGGCGGAAGCGCGAACGCTTTCCACAGCGGGAGAGTCAGGCCGGCGGCGGCAGTGGCGAAGCCGGCTTTCAAGAGATCACGACGGGTCATGGGGGGATTTGGGTTCGGGTAACTCGGGGAACAGGCCGGAGGGGCTGGCCTGACCAATTCATTTCTTCTTCTGATCGGGGCTCAAGGCGATCTCGATTTCGAGCGGCGCCCCACTTTTTACGGTGACCGTCTGCTGCCAGCTCAGCTCGCCGGCCGGGTGCACCACGCGCAACTGGTACTCGCCGGGCGGGACATTCTCGAGGCGGAACGCTCCGTCCTTGGGCGTGACCGCGTAGAACGGATGCTCGAAGACGTAAACCCAGCCCCGCATCGCCGCATGATAAACGCAGGTCAGGAGAATCTGTTGCTCGAGGCCCCGCCCGCTGGCGAAAAGATGCGTGTGCTCGCGGCCCTGCATGAGGTTCACGTTGAAGGGCTCAGGGCCCTGGAACGTCATCACGTTGTGCAGGGCTTCGTCGCTGTTGGTGAACCGCACGGAATCCCCCGCGCGAATCGCGGCGATCTCCGGCACGAATTGAAAATTATTCTGGTCCATCCAGATCGTCTTCGGCGTGCTGGCCGGCGCGCTGAGCCCGGGACCATCGATGGCCACGACCGCCTCCGCCAAGGCGCCGCCGCTGAGATAATAACGACCCAGCGGCCACGGACGGGCCGAATCCGCCTTGTACGTCACTCGCCCGGTCACCGTGCCGCCGCCGGAAGCGGGAGCGGATTCCGCGCCCCGTGCGGAGAGCAACGCGAGTCCGGCCGACCAACCGAACCAGGCCAGCAGGGGGAGAAAGCGACGGACCGGGGCAACCGAGGGCATCGCGAAAGGAATGATCCGCCTGCCGCCGCCTTGTCGACCCGGTTCTCAATGCCGATTGCCGAATGGGATCGAATCTGCAGGGCCGGCGCTCGCCACCGCGCCTTCGGATTTTGGATTTCGGATTCTCGATTTTCGATTGTCGGAACGATCCCGAGCCATCGGAGTTGAACAGGAAGATCGGGAAGTTCGGGGAGAGTTGGCCATCCTTCCCGCTCTTCCCGGCGTTCCTGTTTGATCCGGCTCGGCGATCGCGGGTCGGGGGGCATGGCAAATCGAAAATCGAGAATCCAAAATCCCGAGGGGGTTGAGCCTGAAACCTGGAAGCCAGGAATCAGACGCCGGATGCTCGACCGGTTGTTAGCTTCGCGGCTTCGCGTGAGTCACCGCCCAATCAAAGTGTTTCGGACCGCGCCGCCGACCGAAAGCCGTCGACACCGCGGCTCGATCTATTCTCACGTCAAGACGCGAAGTCGTCTGTTCCACTCCGGCTGCAGCGGTCTGGACAGCCGGGACGTCGCGCGCTGATGTGACATGCCCCGCAACCCCAGCGCCCCACCCCATGGCCTCTTTTCCCCGCCTGCGTTTCGCTACGTTCAGCTTGATCGCCGCCGCCGTGTCGCTCTTCGCCCCGCGCGTTTCGGCCGCACCGTTCACCACCACCGCCACCGACGATGATGTCCAGGGCATGTCGCGATCGCGATTGGCCCGGATCGCGCCGGCAATGCAGGCTCAAATCAAGGAGGACCTCTTCGCCGGTTCGATCTCGCTGGTGGCGCGTCACGGCGAGGTCGTGCACTTCGAGACGCATGGCTTCCTCGACGAGGCCAAGTCGAAGCCGATGCGCAAGGATGCGCTGTTCCGGCTCGCGTCGATGACGAAGCCGATCGTGACCGTCGCGGCCATGATGCTCGTCGAGCAGGGCCGGCTGTCGCTCAACGATCCGGTGTCGAAGTGGCTGCCCGAGTTGAAGGACCTGAAGGTAGATTCACCGACGGGCGACGTCGCCCTGACCCAACCGATGCTGGTCCACGATCTGATGAGGCACACCGCCGGGTTCACCTACTCCGATCGCACGACCTCGCCGCGCCTGAAGCGGCTCTACCAGGACGCCAATATCGAGGCCCGCGAGGACATCCTCGGCGACGAAATGCTGAAGCGACTCGGCAAAATTCCCCTTCTCCACCAGCCCGGCACGTTCTGGGAATACGCCATCACGGTCGACGTCCTCGGCCTGCTGATCGAGCGCGTCGCCCACCAACCGCTCGACGTGCTGCTGAAGGAAAGCCTCTTCGATTCACTCGGGATGAAATCAACCGTGTGGTGGGTCACTCCGGATGATGTTCCGCGGCTGGCCGGCGCGCCGGTGACGCCGCGGCTCCAGCAGAATCCCTCGGGCCGGACCTACTTCAAGGGCGGCGGCGGCCTGCTCGGCACGGCCGACGATTACCTCAAATTCGCCCAGATGATGGTCAACGGCGGCACCCTGGACGGGAAACGCTATCTCTCAAAGAAGGCCGTCGAGTTCATGTTCTCGCAGCACACGGTCGGCATGGGTGGCACCACGATGGCAACGACCGGTCCCGGTTACGGCTTCGGCCTGGGCTTTGGCGTGCGCCTCGACGACGGCATGGCCTGGGTGCCGGGATCCAAGGGCGATGCGATGTGGGCCGGCGCTGCCGGCACGAGCTTCTGGATCGATCCCCGCGAAGGCCTCGTCGGAATCCTCATGACGTACGGACCGACCACGCGAGTTCAGAGCCGCATGACGTTCAAGAACCTCGTCTACGGTGCGATGGTGAAGTGAAGAACCGGCCGGCTGCACTCCGCAGCATGGGTCACATCTCCCTGACCAGCGAGAGACGGATGGACCGACGTAATGCATTCCGCCGGAATCACATCTTCTCGACTCGACCAGCCGAGGAGCACCGCCTCTCCCGCCCCGGTCGCGCTTTGAGAGAATGTTCCTCCGCCGCGCTCTAAAAACGCACGCATTACTACTCCCTTTATGCGTAAAATTCGGACCGGATTTAGTTTGTGGCGATGCTCGGTCGGTGCTGAAGATGTACCTGTGCGGACGCATGAATTCACGAGGCAAAACGGTGAGACGGCGCTGGAACGCTTTAAGGGGTTGTTCGTGGATTTCGTGCTCCTGGACCCTATCCTGCCAGGCATGGGGGGGATGGAAGTGATGCCGACACTGCGCACGAATCGATCGAAGGCGAAATTTGTGATGCGCCGCGGACTGGCGACCGATAACGCGATCAGGGAGGCCTATGCACTCGGCGTCTGCGGCTTGGTGAAGAAGTCCATGGCCGTGGATGTTCTTGTTTCCACGCTGCGATCGGTGGCGGATGGGAATTTCCCGTTGGATCAACGAACGAGCGGGCTCCCGCGAAATTTCGTGGGTGAGCGCAATGCCCTGAAGCCAGTTGCAGCAGGGGATGTGTTGATTTTGAGACGGCTGGCGAACGGTCAGACCCTGAAGGAAATTGCGAACGCATTGGGAATTTCGGCGTCGAGCGCCGACAAAGCCAGGGCGAGAATAAAGTCGCGGATGAAGATCAACGGCGCAGCAGGGTTACTTCATGTCGGGTTGAATCTCGGATTGGTGTCCCCGTCCAGATCCTCAGTGGCCCGATATCCGGACGGGACAAAAAGGAGCACGCCGCGCGTGCTTTCGTCATGACCGGCGCCAGTCCCGACAGTCGAGTCGTCTCATTTGAACCGGAGGCCAAAGACGAGGCTCTGGTGGCAGCGGCCATGGCTCGTTTGACTGCGGACTTCGAGAAAGTGGAGTTCGTACTCGATCAGGAATCCCGACGGTTCCTCAAACTCGATGGTCCCATCGATAAATTCTTCAACTTGACGCGGGCACAGCTCGTAGCCGACCCGGACGCGTGGAGGCAATCGGTGCCGGCATTTGATTCGGCGGCGACGGCCGACATGAGGATCGAGTTGAAACGGGACAAGTTCATCGTTCGGACGGTGCGCGCAACGGGGAGCGATGGACGGATGCGGTTCCTGCGCGCCTCATTCAGCCTCCTTGAGGCTCAAGGGCGAACTCTTGTTGCCGGCTCAGTAGTTGAACTAGAATCGGAAGGGGAGACTCAGCAGCCGTGGGCTGCAGCCCGGAATGCGGTGGAGGAGGCGCACGAGGGCGTCGCGGTGACGGACGCGGCGGGATGTTATCTTTATCTCAATCGCGAACATGTTGAGATCTTCGGCTACAGTTCGGCCGATGAGCTTATTGGAAAATCGTGGCGGACTCTTTATTTGGAAGAAGATGCACAACGCATCGAGCAAACGGTGTTTCCGGAGCTGACAACCAAGGGGCGGTGGCGGGGCCGGTTGCAGGCCAAGCGCAAGGACGGATCGCTGTTTCAGGAGGCCCTCCTGCTGACGCTGCTGCCAAGCGGTGGCCTCGTATGCAATTGTCGCGACGCTACCGAGCAGGTGGAGTTGGCCGGGCGGCTGGATAAGGCTGAGTCGCTGTTCCGGCTTTTCCTGAACACGTTGTCCACGGGGGTCACCATCCGCAATCTGCGTGGAGATTATGAGTTCGTGAATGCGGCGACCGCCAAATTTATCGCCCTGCAGCAGAACGCTCGGGGCGGGCCTACGAAGTTGGCAGATTGCCTCAGAGAAGAGAAAGTTTTTACCTACTGGGGTGCGGTGGATCAACGCGTCGGGAAGACCGGCGCAGCGGAGCGCTTCGACTTTCCGCTCTCGTGGGGAGGCCGCGATTGGATCCTCTATGTCGAAAAGCTACCTTTGCGGATTAGCTCTTCAGACGTCACGCATGTCTGCACATTGATTCAAGATGTGACGGAGCAGCGGCGGCTGCAGGCTCAAACGAGTGAAACCGCTCGCCGGCTGGACGAATATCTAGTCATGCAGCGCGAATTTATCTCCATGGTGTCGCATGAATTTCGCACTCCGCTGACCGCGATCCAGGGATTGCAGTATCTGATGGACCGCGGCCTAAAAGAATCGACCGTGTCGCCACCGACCGCGATGCCGCGGTGGATCGCCTTGCAAGGGGAGGCGCTGCAAACGCTGAGATACTTGGTGGATCAGGTGGTGCTGCTGAATCGAATTGAGAGCCTGGCGTCCGCCGTGCCGCTGGCGGTGCCGCTGCATGAGTGTTTGTTGCGGCTCCTGAAGGACGTCGCGACCTCACTGGATACTCCGCGCCTGAAATGGAGGCTGGACGTGCCGCGGGAATATATTGCGCAGATACACGAGCCCCAGTTACGCGCGTTGGTGAATAATTTGATCTCCAACGGACTGAAGTATTCGTCCGGGGACGTAACGGTGACGGTGCGGATCCACGAAGCAAACTGGTCGCTGGCAGTCGCAGACGTGGGGCGCGGAGTTCCATTGGCGGATCAAGCGAAGCTGTTCCGTCCGTTTTACCGGGCTAGTAATATCGGCAGTGTTCCGGGCACAGGACTCGGGCTGGCGATTGTCCAGCGGTGCGTGGCATTTCACCGCGGCACGGTGGGGCTTGAGAGCAGAGAAGGGCTGGGCTCGATCTTTACGATCACGCTTCCCCAGGTCTTGCCCGAGCATAACGATCAGCTGCCCTATCTGGAGCGCCTG
This sequence comes from uncultured Opitutia bacterium, assembly GCA_903848965.1. Taxonomy (GTDB): domain Bacteria; phylum Verrucomicrobiota; class Verrucomicrobiia; order Opitutales; family Opitutaceae; genus ER46. Next base: position 11,623 of record CAINHV010000307.1, read on the forward strand.
CAGACGACCGCCCCGTTCCTAACCTGACCCACTCTCGATGAAGACCTCCCGCCCGCCCAGCACAATTCTGGTTGTCGAAGACGATCCGCTGATTCGGGAAATCGCGGTAGAAATATTGCGTAAAGAGGGATATCGCGTCGTAGCAGTGGAGGATGGCGCGGCCGCGCTTGAGGAGCTGCCGAGGGTACGGCCGGAACTCATTCTGAGCGATGTACGCATGCCACGGTGCGATGGCTTCGAGTTACTCCGGCAGGTCCGACGGGATCCCGCCTTTCGCCACACTCCGTTCATCATCATCTCCGCCAAAGCCGAAGCCTCCGACCAACGCATGGGGATGTCACTCGGGGCGGATGATTACGTAACCAAACCCTTTCTGGGGGTGGACTTGCTGAAGACCATCGAACTGCGGCTCGCGGGGGCGGCGCTGCTCAGCGAAACGCTGCAACAGCAGCAGAGGTTCTTGACGCGGGTGCTGCCCCACGAACTGCGCACGCCACTGGCAGGAATTATCGGCTATGCTGATTTAATGGTACTGATGGGAGAGTCCGGAGACACGCTGACGGCGAAGGATTTGGTGGACTACGGCCAAAACATTGGACGCTCGGGAATGCGCTTACTCAAGATGGCTCAGGATCTCACACTTTGGGCGTTCTTGGAGTCGGCCAGTAGTTCATTGAAGACGAGCGGCCGCGACGCGCTAACGAAGACTCAGGTCACGGCCGAGGCGCTGCGCCAGTGGGCGCAGAAATGCACCTCGAAGTACGGTCGCGAGTGCGACCTGTCGATCGAAGCCCAGTCGGTCACAGTAATGGTGCCTGAAGACGCTTTGGACTGTGTGTTCGAACATCTGGTGGAGAACGCCTTGAAGTTTTCACTGCCGGGCTCAGGGATTATGGTGAAGATGGTTTTATCCGAGCGGGCCTGCGAAATCCGTGTGACGGACCATGGACGCGGAATGAGCGAAGCGGACTTGGAGGCAATCGGTGCGATGCGTCAGTTTGAGCGCGATAAATTTGAGCAGCAGGGTTTAGGCATGGGATTGGCGCTTGCACGGGTTTTTGCGCGGGTCAGTGGCGGAGAATTCACCCTGACGCGCAACGTGGAGACTTCGGGGATGACGGCCGTCTTGAAGCTGCAGCGGGCGGCCGCGGACTAAAATTATCGAACCGGCAGGGAGGCAGCCCGAAGCGAATGCTGGTTAATCCGGCCTGGTATCTTAGGGTGGTTAAATCCAGGGGAAGAATGCCGAAATTCTTCAGCGCTGGCGGCCAGCGAGGCGTTGCCGGTATTTTTCATGACAAGCTGTCCATTCCATCAAGCTCCTGCGACGGCTTCCGCCGTTTCCGAAGAGATCAACGATTTTTTCCACCTGGCCGCGGCCGAAGGCTCCCTGTCGGGACCGCTCCCGCAGCGGGTGGCGGAGGCAGTTGCCGCCGCCGCCGCCGGGCGGGCGGGGTCGCTTTCCGAGGAGGAGCTGGCGTTCGCGGCCCGGGTCGCGTGGCGGAACGAGGCGCGCTGTATCGGCCGGCTCTATTGGCGGAGCCTGCGGGTGCGTGACTGCCGGGCCGTGACAAACTCGGCCGGAATGTATCTGGCGCTCTGCGAACATCTCGAGCAGGCGACAAGGGAGGGCAACATTCGGCCGGTCATGACGATCTTTGCACCGACCGAGTCGGGCCACGCCGGACCCCTGATTCGCAATCGGCAGCTGGCGGGCTACGCCGGCTATCGCGAGCGCGGCTCGGTGTTGGGCGATCCGTTGAACTGCGCGCTGACGGAAGAAGCGCTCGCCCTGGGATGGGAACCACCTTCCGTGCGGACCGCGTTTGACCTGCTCCCGTGGATTCTCGTCGGACGGGACGAGCGCCCTGCCCTTTATCCCGTGCCGAGGAATCTCGTGAAAGAAGTGCCGCTGTGGCACCCGACCCTGAGCTGGTTCCGCGAACTCGGCCTCAAGTGGTATGCCGTGCCGGTGGTCTGCGACATGGTGTTCCGCGTCGCGGGGACCGAGTATGCTGCGGCACCCTTCAGCGGGTGGTATATGGGCACGGAAATCGGCAGCCGAAATCTGGCAGACGAAGATCGTTACAACTTGCTGCCGATCGTAGCCGAAAAAATGGGCCTCAGGATCGACACGCCCAGCTCGCTGTGGAAAGAACGGGCGTTGGTGGAACTGAATGCGGCCGTGTTGCACTCGTTTGCCGAGGCAGGCTGCCGGATCGTGGATCACCATACGGCGAGCGAAGAGTTCGGGCGTTTCTGCGCGCAGGAGAAAGCCGCGGGGCGGGAAGTGTCCGCCGCATGGGATTGGATTGTGCCACCCCTCGCGGGCTCCGCGACGCCGGTATTCAACCAGAAGATGTGCAATTTAAGGCTGCGGCCAGAGTTTAAACGAGTCGCGGAATCCGGGTAGTCCTGCGTCGAGTATCGGTCACCCCTGGCCGGGAAACCGGGCTAACTTTCAGACTCACTGGCTGGGGTCTTGTATCCGGTCAGGCGTTGTAACTTAGGAAACGAAAACGCTCGGGTTTGGCTGCCGGAGATTATGCTCGGGGGGCTTGTGATAGCCCTCCGAGCACGCACTGCGCCTGACCGCGAGCACCACCGGTCCCTTAACTCGATTGGGTTAATCCTGACTTTGGCGGCTTTGTGCTTGGTCGGTTGCACCAACGTCCGACGGGATCTGGCCACGGGTCCGGTTCCGGTGGGACTATCGCCCTCGCCAACGATCGCACCGCTCGTCGAAGGGTGGAAAATTACCAACGCGTATGTCGCGAGCCGGGAAGGAGCGGGGGTGTCCGCCGGGGCCAACCTCTCTAATCGGGAGATGCGGGGCATACTGCCGATGGCGTTCCTGCCGGACAACGGCTATTCCATTGTCCACACCGAATGGCTGCGGAGCTATTACCGCGCCTTTAGACGCGACCTGTTTTCCAAGGACATTGTGGGTTGGGAGGGGCGCTTCGACTGCAACAAGTTTGCTGCGGCCTACGCCTCTGGGGCGCAGATGCGCTTCTTTCGGGAGCAATTCCATTCCCGCAACCAGGCCCAAGCGGCAGCCGTGGGCGAAGCGTGGTATCGCGGTCCGGTTGGCCCGCACGCCGTCAACATCGCCATTACAGAGAACGGCCTCGTGTTCATTGATCCCCAGACGGGCAAATTCCTGACGCTCTCCCCGGAGGAGTTGGCGTCCATCTACTACGTCCGGTTCTAATGAGCATGGCCCACGCCTTGGTTCGCCGCGCATGTGGAGGATGGGAGGCCGGGGAATGGCCAACGCTACCGCGATGTGGACCCGGCGACGCCGGCCAATTATCTCGGGCGGATCACGCAAGCATTCGAACTGATATGACCGCACCCCACTTCCTTGGATTGGATCGGAATGAGGGGCGCACCCGACCGTCGGAAACAGTGGTGGGCATAAATACCCACTACAACGATCCCAATTCAAAGCGACTCAAAGGTAGTTTACTCCTGCGGCACAATTAGTTACCTACTCTTCCGTCCGGTAAACGCCCAATCAAGAGTCCAGATTCGAAGGGATGTTAGTCTTTTTACTGTTAAAAATGGACTCTGATTGGTTCGCGCGCTCAGATTCTGTCCGATATTAAGTAGTCAAATGAAAAAAGAGCCTTTGCCACAGGCGCCCTCCCCCGAGAAGAAGCTGCCAGCCAGCGTATTTATTGTGGATGACCATCCGATCTTTGCGGAAGTTCTGGCGCAACTGCTGAACCAGTCCGGTGATTTCACGGTGGTCGGTATGGCGAACGACGGCGAGACGGCGCTGAAACGGCTGCAGGGTTTGGCCGTGGATATCATAATCTTGGACCTAATCCTGCCGGGTATGGGCGGGTTGGAAGTGATGGAGACATTGCGGGATAATCGATCCGAGGCGAAGTTGGTGATTTGCAGCGGATTGGGGACCGATAAGATCATCATGGAAGCGCTGGCACGGGGCGTGAGTGCGTTTGTGGAAAAATCCATGGCGGTGGAGGATCTTCTCGCGACGCTGCGAGCGGTGGCGAAGGGAGATTTTCCGCTGAATTCACGGATTAGCGGGCTCCTGCGAGATTTCGTGCGGCAGCGTAGTTCGGCAAAGCCGCTCGTGGCAGGAGATATGTTGGTCTTGCGACGGCTGGCGACGGGCCAGGCGTTGAAGGAAATCGCAAAAGAATTGGGGATCTCGGCATCGGGGGTCTACAAAGCCCGGACGCGGATCAAGTCGCGGATGAATATCAAGGGGCACGCGGGGTTGTTTCAGGCCGCCATGAGTCTCGGCTTGATATACCATTTCGAAGCACCGGTGGTTCAGCCTGAGCCGGGCTTAGACGGAAGCGGAGAGACCGGGTTGTCATGATGAGTGGGACCGGCCCGATTATCCACCGCGACTCCTATGAACCAGAGACCGGAGACGAGGTGATCGCGCAGGGCATTCCGCAGAAAGATCAAGCGGAGATCTTCCAGCCGTTTTTCCGGGCACGCAATGTTACCAACGTGCCGGGCACGGGCCTTGGGCTCACGATTGTCCAGCGCTGCGCGGCGTTTCACGGCGGCACGGTGGAGCTGGAAAGTCGGGAGGGAGTGGGCGCGAAGTTTACGGCCAAATTCCCCCTGATAGTTGCCCGGCATCAGCCGGTGCCGCCCGGCTTGGAATCCGGTCAATCGCTGAACTCGATCCGCAAGCTCGCTCCAGCATGAAGCCGACCCACGCACCCAGCACCATTCTACTGGTCGAGGACGATCCACTCAATCAGCAGGTCATAAAAGAGACCTTGCAGACTGAGGGCTACCAGGTCGTAGCGGTGCAGGACGGCCAGGCAGCGTTGGAGGCACTGCCGCCGGTGAGGCCTGATCTCATCCTGAGCGATGTGCGCATGCCGCGGTGCGATGGATTCGAACTGCTCCGGCGCGTCCGGTGCGATCCCGATTACCGCGCCTTACCGTTCATTATCCTTTCCGCCAAAGTCGAAACGAGCGACCAAAGCATGGGCATATCGCTCGGGGCGGACGATTACGTGACGAAGCCGTATCTGGCGGCAGATTTGCTGAAGCTCATCGATCTGCGGCTCACGCGTGCGGCGCTGGCCAACGATCGCCAGCGCGACCAGTAGCAGTTTTGATGCAGCGGTTGCCCTCACGAGCTGCGCACGCCACTGACCGGAATCATCGGCTATGCCGATTTGATGATGCTGCGGGATGAGCGAGGCGGAACTGGCGGAGCTTGGGATGATGCGCCAGTTCGGCCAAAGAAAATTTGAGCAACAGCAGGGGAATCAGCATGGGCTGGGAGCTGGCGCGGAATTTCGCGCTGCTCGGCGGCGGAGATTTCGCGGTGAGGCGCCACGCGCCCGGTCCGGACCTGACCTCCATCCTTAAATTGGTGCGGACGGCGGGGTAAAAATTACCTCGGGTCCCGGGAGATAGACCCGATTCACAGATCGCGGCCGATTTATTAGGCTGAGGCGTGGATAAAGGTTATTTTTGCCGGGGTACGGGTGTACTTGCGCTCGTCGTTTTCCTTTTAGTTTTGAATGCGCCCGAAGGTTTCGAAAACGAGGATGGATTCAAGTTGGGCAAAACGCCCGGGGACGCGGGGCAGCGGAAAAACACGGCTCCGACTGTGATCGACCGCAGCGCGATAAATCGGCGGTGTTTATGAAGGAAGCACGTAACAAACAACGATCCATGACCCGCGAAAAACCGAGCGCCGGGTGGATTATGACGTGGATGTACGTCGGGGTGTTCGCACTGATATTCCTGACCGGGTTCGCCCTGGTGATTTCCTCATTGGATTGGGGTAAAATTCTGGGGCCCTCGCAATTCGCACCCGCGCACGAGTGGCGCAGGTGATCCCCGTGTGCGCCGGTGCGCCCAAGTCGCCGAGAGGCTGTCATGCACTTGGGGGGGGACAGAGATCGAGGGCTGTGGCTCGCGCTTGGCTTGGCCACGAAACGGAAGGCCTATCCGGGTGATGTGAGCGACGACGCGTGAGCGTTTTGCGCGCCCGATCCTTCGTTGCTGCGTGAAGACGCCCCGCCGCGGGAGTAAAGTTTGGCGCGGTGTTCAATGGAGTGCGTTACAGGGTACGAGCAGGATGCGCGTGGCGCATGCTGCCCAACGTCGCGGCTGCCACCCAACAAGCCACCGGCGAGACCGTTGAACTGGCTTATCTCGACCAAGGCCATACCGGACCAAGGCCAGCCGCGGCGGCGAGTAAGCACGGGTTCGAGCTGCGTGTTCGTCAAATTGGCGCAGGCCAAGCGAGGATTCGTTCTGTTGCCGCGACGCTGGGTGGTCGAAAGAGCATTTGCCTGGGCCGCACGTTTTCGCCGCCTGGCCCGTGACCATGAGCGGCCCGCGGGCGTGAATCCGGCCAGCCGGCACCGGCATGCCAGATCACACGTCCGACAGAAAATCCAAATGTCCGTTCGAATTCCCC
>CAINHV010000308.1 GCA_903848965.1 uncultured Opitutia bacterium
CACGGGTCGGGAGACCCGTGCCACTCCCGGTGTTGCTAACCTGCCGCCGCACCGCGAAGAGTACGGCCCGCGCCCCTCGTGATCTCCCCGCTCCCGTTGCCCCGTCTTGGTTCGATCGTTGTCGCCCTCGTGTTCGCCGGCCCCGCGTGGGCCGCCGAGGGAGCCCTGCCGCGCATCCAGTACAACGAGCAAATCCAGCCGATTCTCGCGGAGAATTGTTTCCTCTGTCACGGCCCCGACTCCAGCACGCGCAAGGCGGCGTTGCGGCTCGATCGCTTTCCGGACGCCACGACGCCCCGGGAAAACGACAAGTGGGATCCCGCGATCGTGCCGGGCCACCCGGCGTCGAGCCCGCTGGTGGAGCGGATCAAGGCGACCGACGCGGAGGACATCATGCCGCCGCCCGATTCGCACAAGCAGCTCAAGCCCGCGGAAGTCGCCCTGCTCGAACGCTGGGTCGCCGAGGGCGCGGAGTACCAGCCGCACTGGTCGCTCATTCCGCCGACGCGCCCCGTGGTGCCGGCTCCCGCCACGGCGAAAGGCTGGGCGCGCAACCCGATCGATTCGTTCGTGGCGGCGGCGCTGACCGGCACCGGGCTCTCGCCGGGCGCGGCGGAAATACCCTCCCGTCTTCTGCGCCGGGTGACCCTCGATCTCACCGGCCTGCCCCCGAAACCGGAGGACATCGCCGCCTTCGAGCGCGATCCGTCGCCGCAGGCCTACGGTCGCCTCGTCGATCGCCTGCTGGAAAGCCCCGCCAGTGCGGAACACCTCGCGCGCGGCTGGCTCGATGCCGTGCGCTACGCCGACACGCATGGCATCCACATCGATAACTACCGCTCGATCTGGCCGTATCGCGACTGGGTGATCGGTGCCTACCGCCGCAACCTGCCCTTCGATCAATTTACGATCGAGCAGGTCGCGGGCGATCTGCTGCCCCAGGCCACGCTCGATCAACTCGTCGCCTCCGGTTTCAACCGTTGTCTCCCGACGACGAACGAGGGCGGCGCGATCGCGGAGGAGTACGAGGTGATCTACGCGAAGGATCGCGTCGACACGCTCGGCACCGTCTGGCTCGGGCTCACCGTCGGCTGCGCGGCCTGCCACGATCACAAATTCGATCCCATCACCCAGCAGGACTTCTATTCGCTTACGGCCTTCTTCCGGAACAACACGATGCCAGCGATGGACGGAAACCTCTCCGACACGAAGCCGAATCTCTTCGTGCCCGCCGCGGAGGACCGCCGGACGTGGGCGAAGTTGCAGGCGGAGATCGTCGCGCTGAACGGAAAAATCGCCGCCGAGGCGAAGGGCGCCGAAACGCGATTCACCACCTGGCTCGAAGCGGCGAAAACGCTGCCGGTGCCGCCGCGCGAGTTCCATGTGCGCCAGCAGTTGCCGCTCGCGGAAGCCAGCGGGCCCATTCGGACCGCGGACGGACAGGTCCTCTCGCGCGGCCAGCCGGAGCCATCACGGATCGCCGGGCCCTATGGTCCGGCTCCCCGGCTCAACGATCTCGATCTCGTGCTCGGCCCGCCGCTTCCGATGCGCGCTGGAGTGTCGGAAAGCTTCGGGATGATGATCCGGATCGAGGGGACGCCGACGGGCACGCTCTTGTCCTCGATGAATGCGGAGGCCAAGGGGAGCGGCTGGGAGATCTTTCTCGAGAACGGAAGGCCCGGCATACACTTCGTGGACGCGCAGAGTGGCGTCACCTCCCGGGGGGTCGCGGGCGCGGCGCTCACGCCCGGTGTCTGGCATCACCTGCTGTTCACCAACGACGCGGCGGCGATGCGCAGCCGATCGATCGAGATGTTCGTCGACGGCAAGGCCTCGGCCAGCACGGGTGAGACGAGCAATTTTCCGCACGACATCATCCCGACCGCGCCGCTCCGGCTCGGCTCCCGCCACGGCGACGAGGGCCGCCCGGCGCGGACCCTCCAGGGCGGCGACGTCTGGGTGCAGGACGTCCGGCATTACCATCGCGGCTTCCAGCTCGCCGACGCCCAGGCGCTCGCCAATCCGGTCGAGGCCCTGGTCGCGCTGACCGTGTCCGCGGCGGAGCGAACCGAACCCCAGCGCGCGGCGTTGCGGCGGCACTATCTCAGCGCGGTGGACGCGCCTTCCCGAAGGCTCGCCACCCGGCTCGATCGGCTGCTCGCCCGCGAGGCGGAGATTCGGGAACGCGGGGCGATCACGCTGGTGATGGAGGAGAAAAAGGATTCCGAGGCCTTCGCGCACATTCTGAAACGTGGTGAATACACGCTGCGCGAAGAACGCGTGCCGGCCGGAACCCCCGGGGTGCTGCCGCCGTTGCCGGAGTCCGGTCCCCGCGATCGGCTCGCGCTGGCGAAGTGGCTGGTCGATGCCCGCAATCCGTTGACGGCGCGAGTGACGGTGAATCGAGCCTGGCAGCAGTTTTTCGGGATCGGGTTGGTGGAGTCCGCCGGCGACTTTGGCGTGACCGGCGCGCGACCCACGCATCCGCAGTTGCTCGACTGGCTCGCGGTCGAGTTTCGCGAATCGGGTTGGGATTATCGCCGGATGCTCCGACTCATGGTCACGAGCGCCACCTATCGCCAAACCGCGGCTGCGCCAGCGTCGGCGCGCGAACGCGATCCCGACAACCGGCTTCTCGCCCGCGGCCCGCGGCACCGGCTCGATGCCGAGCAGCTCCGCGATCAGGCGCTCGCGGCCTCGGGATTGCTGGTGCCGAAGATCGGCGGCCGTCCCGTGCGGCCCTACCAGCCCGAGGGAATCTGGGAGGAAGTGGCGATGAAACAGTCCACGACGCGCTTCTACCGCGTCGACGAAGGCGAGAACCTGTACCGGCGATCGCTCTACACCATGTGGAAACGGACCGCGCCACCGCCGGCGATGGACATCCTGAATGCCCCGAGCCGCGAGGTCTCGTGCGTACGCCGCGATCGGACCAACACGCCGCTGCAGGCGCTCGTCGTGCTGAACGAGCCGCTGTTCGTCGAGGCGTCGCGCCAGCTCGCGACCCGGGCGCTGCGGGATTCGCGGACCTTCGAGGGCCGGCTCGAGGTGATTGCCCGTGCGCTACTCGGCCGGAGTCTCATCGTTGAAGAGTCGAGCGTGGTGCGTGAAACTTTCGACCGGGCCTTCGCCACCTACCAGGCGGATCCGTCGGCCGCGATCCAGCTGCTGGCCATCGGGGATTCGGCGCCGGACACCCGGCGGCCCGCGCCCGAATTGGCGGCGTGGACCCTCGTGGCCAGCCAGATCATGAACCTCGATGAGTCGCTGACGAAATGAACCACCGACCAGAAACTGCCCAATCCGGGGTTAACCACGAAGGCACGAAGGTCACGGAGTCGTTGAACCACCGAGACACCGAGGCACCGGGAGCGAACGGGATTTGGATTCTCTGCGTCCTTCGTGCCTTCGTGGTTAAATGCCTGAGCGGTTTGAGCTCTGCCCAATCCTGCCGAGCCGGGTTTAACCACGAAGGCACGAAGAGCCTGGAGCCCTCCCTGATTGGGGATTGGATCCTCGGTGAGCTCGGTGCCTCGGTGGTTCAATCTCTGGCTCCGGCGCAAACTAACCGAATCCACAATCCGGGTTTACCTATGGAGACACCGAGACAGCCCGTGGTTTGGACCCTCTGCGTCCTTCGTGTCTTCGTGGTTAAACTTCCGGGTCATTTCTTGCCGACTACCTTTTCGCCATGAATGCGTTTCCTCCCGACTGGCAGCACGCGATCCAACGCTACAACGCCGCCGTGACGCGCCGGCAGTTTTTCCGCCGCACCGGCACCGGGCTCGGCGTGGCCGCACTCAGCGCCCTCCTCGGCCGTCCGGCGATGGGCGCGGCGGAGACGCTTGCGACCGCGATGAACGAGCCGTGGAAGATCGCTCCGAAGGCCAAGCGTGCGATCTACATCTCACTGATCGGCGCGCCGTCACAGCTCGAGTTGTTCGATTACAAGCCGCACCTGAAGTCGCGCTTCAAGGAGGACCTGAAGGATTATCTCGGCCGCGAAGGCGAGCGGCTCACCGGCATGACCTCCGGGCAGACCGCGTTCCCGCTCGCCCCGAGCATCTATAATTTCGCGCAGCACGGGCAAAGCGGCACCTGGATCGGCGAACTGCTGCCGTTCACGGCGAAGATGGTGGATGACATCTGCCTGATTCGCTCGATGAAGACGGACGCGATCAATCACGAGCCCGCGAACCAGTTGATGTACACCGGCTCGATGCAGAACGGGAAGGCGTCGATGGGTTCGTGGCTCTCCTACGGACTCGGTTCGCTCAACCAGGATTTGCCGGCGTTCGTGGTCCTGCAGGCGCGGCACTCGAGTCCGCTGTCCAATGTGCAGGCGATCTCGGCGCGGCTCTGGGGCGCGGGCTTCCTGCCGGGCAAGCATGCCGGCGTGTCGTTCCGTCCGCAGGGCGATCCGGTTTTGTACCTCAACGATGCGCCCGGCATCCCGCGCGAACTGCGCCGGGAGATGCTCGATGGGTTGGAGGCGTTGAACCGCCGCAGTTACGAGGCGATCGGCGATCCGGAGATCCAGACCCGGACGCAGCAGTACGAGATGGCCTTCCGGATGCAGACGAGCATCCCCGAGCTCGCGGATTTTACCGGGGAGCCGGAATCAACCTATGCCCTCTACGGCGAGGAGGCGCGGAATCGCGGCACGTTTGCGAGCTCCGCGTTGATGGCGCGCCGGCTGGTCGAGCGCGGCGTGCGCTTCGTGCAGATCTTTCATCGCGGGTGGGACCAGCACGGCAACCTGCCCCGCGATCTCGCGGCGCAGTGCAAGGATGTCGATCAGGCGTCGTATGCGCTGGTGCAGGATCTCAAGCAGCGCGGCATGCTCGACGACACGCTCGTGATCTGGGGCGGCGAGTTTGGTCGCACGGTTTACTGCCAGGGCACGCTGACCGAGACCAATTACGGCCGCGATCATCACCCGCGGGCGTTTTCCCTCTGGCTAGCCGGCGGCGGAATCAAGGGGGGCACGGTCTACGGCGAGACGGACGAGATGTCGTACAACATCGTCAAGGACCCGGTGCACGTCCGCGATCTCCACGCCACGATCCTGCACCTGATGGGCATGGATCACGAACGGCTGTCGTTCCGCTTCCAGGGCCTCGATCAGCGGCTCACGGGAGTCACGCCCGCGCAGGTGGTGTCGGGAATTTTGGCGTAGGGCGGAGCGTGCGCCGGGCGGAAAGTAGCGCCGGTCTCCGACCGGCGAAAATCGATCAGGTCGTTGCAGGGGCGCAGTCTTGCTGCGCCCTAAAGTGGATTCGAACGTCGTGGAGGGCGCAGCAAGACTGCGCCCCTACGGGAACGGATGACCCTACGATCGCAGAAAGGCGCGGACGAGCCGCGCCCCTACAAAGGGACTTCGTAGATCCTCTCCCTTCGCGTGCCTTCGCTCGCTTCGCGGTTCACCGGAATTGATCTGGTTCGAAGGATATTTCGCCGGTCAGAGACCGGCGCTACTCGGCGCGGGCGCCGTTCCGCGATCACTTCCGATCAAACCGGTGCATCCGGCCGAAGAGGGTCCACTCCGACACCAAGAGATCGCCGCGCGCGTTGAAGGCCACGCCGTGTGCGGCGTTGAAGATGCCGGCACGCCACTTGGCGGGATCGGTGCGGTTGGTCGCGACTTCGTCCGTGTTCGAGTTGGTGCCGAGGGTCGTCACGACCTTGCCGGCCTTGTCGAGCAGGGTGACGCGTCCGCGCAGTTCGCCGACGGCCGCGAGGTCGCCATGGATCGCGAGCGCCGAGGGTCGCAAGAGATCGGTGGCGTAGACGCCGAGGAAGTCGCCCTCGAGCGAGAGGTGCACGAGCCGCATGTTCTCCCGGTCGCAGCCGAGGAGGCGGGCGGGCGTGAACCGGGGATCGATCACGATTTTGTGCAGCGTCTTGAAACCGTAGGGCGCGTCCTTGCCGCCGAAGGTCGCGAGATACTTTCCGGTGCGGTCGAAGCGGTGGACGTTGCTCGTGGCGTAGCCGTCGGTGACATAGAGATCGCCATTCGGCGCCACGGCCATGCCGGTCAAACGCAGGATCGGTGTGCCCGGCGCGGGGGTGCCGGCCGCGGGAGCCGGCGCACCTTTCGCGGGCTCGGGCTGCAGCATCTTGACCCGATCGGGAATCGCGGAGGCGGGGATCTCCAGCACGACTTTGCCGTCGAGGGTCAGCTTCACGATCGTCTGCGCGGTGAGCCGCGCGCCGTAGATGAATTCGCCGGCGGCTTCGCGGTGGATCAGGAAACCGTGGAAGTCATTGGGCGCGCCGGTCAGCGCGCGGGCGAGTCGGCCGTCGGCGCCGAAGACGAGGATGCCGTGCGCCGGATCCATCACGCTGACGTAGGTCTCGTTCTTCGAACTCACGGCGACGTCGCCATGCATGTTGCCGAGTTGCGGACCGCCCGCGGGCAACTTCGCCCAGTCGGGCGAAAGCGTGAAGTCGGCGGCGAGGGCTTGGGTCGCAAGCAGCACGGACGTGAAGGCGGTCAGGAGGGGGTGTTTCATGGGGGATGGAGGAAAGTGGGGAAAAGGGTGAACGCGGTCGAAGGTTTAACCACGAAGGCACGAAGCGCACGAAGGAAGTGGGTTGCGGGCCGCGCCTGACATCCACGCCGCGGCGCGCGGCTTAAATTGCGGTCCGCGAAGGAGCCAGACACACCTCGGCGCCACGCGCCACCCCTCTTCAAGAGGGGATTCGGGAAAGTGCTTCTTCAGGATCCCCTCTTGAAGAGGGGTGCCCGGAGGGCGGGGTGTGTGCTCACGCTCGCGGCCGCGGATGGCGGAATCCAAACGGGTAGACGCCTTGGAGCTTCCGCTCGTCGGCAGGCCAGGCGACAAGCGCCGGCCCTACATCGAAGGCGCAGAAAGGGTGAGGCCCCGACGGGCGGGGCGACTTCCGGTCGGGTGTGCTGCGGATGAGACCGCGGACCGAGAGGGCGAGGCCCGCCGCGAGGAGCGCGCCCAAGAGCACATAACGGCAGCCGTAGCAGGCGATGAACACATCCTCGATGAACTCGGCTACGGGCTCCATGGGTCAAACGGTCAGCGACGATGGCGGTGGTTTTGCGCCCTCCGCGCAAGGGCGGATTCCAGCCAAACTGTTACACTTTGGTGACTGCGCAGTGGCCGGAGCCGCATCTGTTTTTTGAAACGCCTCCTCTTCCATGAAAAACCTGCTCGTACGTCGAATTCTGTCTCTCGTTGCCGTCTTCGCCCTGGCCCTGACGGGCCAAGCCCAAGTCGTTCAGTTTCGTGCCACCATCAACGCGGACCAGGAGGCGCCGACCGCCTCGACCTCGGCTGCCACCGGCAGCGCGATCATGATCTACGACGTCGCGGCCAACACCTTCGATCTCGTCGTCACGATCAACAACCTGGCGAATACCGCCACGGCCTCGCATCTCCACGAGGCGGCGGCCGGAGTGAGCGGATCGGTCGTGACGAGTCTCGGCGCGGAGGCGGTCTACGTCCGCACGGGCAACACTCTTTCCGCCACCTTTCGCGGCGTCACCTACGGCGGGGACAAGCTGAAGCTGCTGCAAAATGGCGCCTACTTTAACCTGCATTCGGCGGCCTTCCCGAGCGGCGAGGTGCGCGGCCAGTTGATCGCGCAGCCGAAACGGCTCTACGCCAACATCGACGTGGCGCAGGAGCGCGCGGTGTTCCCGGCCAATGCCGGCCTCGCCAACCTGACAAATATGGGTGCGGCGGTGATGACCTACGATCCGGGCACGAACCGGCTCAACGTCCGGATCAGCATTCATGGTTTTGCCAATACGCTCACCGCCTCGCACTTTCATGAAGCGGCGGCCGGCGTCAGCGGTCCGGTCTCCCAGAACCTCGGCGCCAGCACCGTCGCCAACTACGTCATCGGGAACGGGACTGTCACGGGTACGTTCCTGAATCTGCCGTACGGCGGCGACCCGATCAAATTGCTGACCGGCGGCGCGTATCTGAACTTCCACAGCAACATCAACGGATCGGGCGAGTGTCGCGGCCAGGTGCTGCCCTCGGAGGAAGTCCTGACGTCGCGGATGAGCAATCTGTCCGCGCGTGGGTTTGTCGGCGCGGGCGATCAGGCCTTGATCGCCGGTCTGAGCGTGACCGGGCCGGAACCGGTCCGCGTGCTCGTGACGGCCAAGGGGCCGTCGCTCTCGGCATTCAATGTCAGCGGGGTCCTGGCGAACCCGAGTCTCGCCCTCTACGACAGCGCGGGCAATCGCGTGGCCTTGAACGACGACATCGGTGCGATCACCGCGGGTTCGGAACTATCCACCCTCTACGGCATCCCGACGAATGCGTTGGAATCCGCCGTCGTCGTGGTCCTGCGGCCGGGAAATTATTCCGCCGTGGTCACGGGTGGAAGCGGCACGGGCATCGCGCTCGTCGAGGCGTATGATTTGCGCAATGCGGCGAACGTGGCCGCGGGCGTGTCGGCCACCGTTGCCGAATTTAATGCCGATCTTCGCGCTGCCGCCGCCGATTCCCGGCTCGCCGCGCGCCTGCCGACCAAGGCGGAAATCGAGCTTTGCGGACTGCCGACCGCGCCCGCGCTCGCGGTCCTCACCGCCGCGCGGTAGCCGGCGGTGCCATGGCGTGATCCCGGTGTCATTGTAGCTTCCCGCACCAGGCGACGTGTAACGCATTACGTTACACGTCGGCTTGGGGTGGGGGCCGCTGCTCGATGGCCCCTGAGGCGGGCGTGCATTCATTGTCTGAGTTGCCGTTCACGAACCGGGGGAGGACGGTTTGTCACGCAATACGTTACAAGCCGGCTTGGGCGGGGAGGGGAGTAGGCCTGCGCGTGAGGGCAGGGAGCAGTCCACGGCTTCGTCTGAAATGGTCCCGCTGCTCACGCCGCGGGCTACCATCCGACTTAACCGGAAGTGTACAGTCGAAGGTGCAACGGCGAACGAACCGCAACCGATAGGTGTAGGGCTGCCGCTCGTCGGCAGGCCCAAATCCACGAGGCAAGACGGGCCCGTCGCGAGCGCCGGCCCTACAGCCAACTGCACGATCCCCGTCTTACTAGAAAGCCTTCGCTCGAATCGCGGGCGATTTGTATCCTTTGGGAGGTTGCGCCCATGCCTGACGCCTGATTCGCCGTAGGCATGCTCACCCCAGCCAGCCGCGCCCGCGATTTTCCGACCTTGGGTTCGATGACGTATCTCAACACCGCGGCGGAGAGTGTTCCTCCCGTGGGCGTGGGCGAGGCGCTGGCGCGTTACTGGCGCGACAAGACCCAGGGCATGAAGGGTCGCGACGCGCACTACGCGGAGGTCGAGGCCTGCCGGGAAATCGCGGCGCAGATGCTCGGCCGCGCCCAGGCCGAAGTCGGTTTCTGCTCGTGCAGCTCCGAGGCGTACAACCTCCTCGCCTCGGCGCTCGATCTCGCGGGTGGCGATGAAGTGGTCGTGACCGATCTGGATTTTCCCGCCGGTGCGACGCCCTGGCTGCGCGCGGCCCGGCCCCCGCGGGTGCGGATGTGGCAGGCGCGCGCCGGTGAACTTCACCTCGAGGATTTGCTGCCCATGCTCAACGAGCACACGCAACTCGTGCAGGTGTCGCTCGTCAGCTTCTACAACGGTCATCGGGTGGCCTGGGCGCCATTGCGAGACGCGGTCCGCCGGCTCGCGCCGCACGCGATCCTGGCGGCGGACATCACGCAGGCGCTGGGCCGCGTGGTGCTGGATTGTGGCGATGCGGACATCGTCATCTCGAGCACGCACAAATGGACGCTCGGGATCCACGGCGGCTGCATCGTGGGCGTTCCGGCGGCGGCCGCCGCGCGTTTGACGACGCGCGCCGGAGGCTGGAATCACCTGGCGAACGCTTTTGCCGAGGATCGATTTCAACGGGCCGTCCCGAAGGAGGGCGCGGTCAGCTTCGGCGTCGGCATGCCGAATTTCGCCGCGATCTACGCGCTCAACGCCTCGCTGCGTTACCTGGCGGAGGTTGGCATCGAGGCGATTGCGCAGCATGCCGATCCACTCGTGGCCACGGTGCATCGTGGCCTCCGGGACCTGGGCCTTGAGCCCATCGCGCCGGCGCAACCGTCGAATCCGGCGGGCATTGTCGCGTTTCGGCATCCCCAATCGGCGGTGCTGCACGGCGCGCTGGAGAAGGAGAACATCCACGTGATGCACCAAGCCGGACGGATGCGCATCGCGATTCACGGCTACAACACCGCCGACGATATCGCGCGGCTCCTGTCCGCGCTCCGTGGCGCGCTGCGGAGCGTCTAGTGGGATAGATGTCGCTGCACCCGCGGATGAGCCCGGCGGTAGCAACGAGCGCCAGCGAGTTGACCGATGCC
>CAINHV010000309.1 GCA_903848965.1 uncultured Opitutia bacterium
GCGGCCTCGGCGGAGCTCGGCCCTCCAGGCGATCGTCGCAATGAACACCACAGAGACCGCCCCCCCCTATTTCTTCCTTCTCTCTTCCCAACGCTTCGTTTGTTTTGTCCCTCCCATGAGTTCGTTCCCCCAGATGATCCGGGTTCAGCAGAACTATCCCGCGCCCGCGACGCTCGACTTCGATGCCGTGGTCACGAAGGAGTTCGCGGCGGTCCGCTCGCGGATCAAACCGGGCGCCCGGATCGCGGTCGCCGTGGGCAGCCGCGGCATTTCGAATCTCCAAGCCATCATCGCCGCGGTGATCAAGAACGTGAAGGCGGCCGGCGGACAGCCGTTCATCATTCCCGCGATGGGCAGCCACGGCGGCGCGACCGCCGAAGGCCAGATCGACGTCCTGGGCACGTATCACATCACCGAGGCCGCCCTGGGCGTGCCGATTCGCGCGTCGATGGAGGTGAAGCAGGTCGGCGTCTCCGAAGATGGCGTTCCGTGTTTCTGCAGCGTCGAGGCGGCGAACGCCGATGGCGTGATCATCGTCAACCGGATCAAGCCTCATACCGACTTCAGCGGCGAACTCGGCAGTGGCGTCATGAAGATGGCGGTGATCGGTCTGGGAAAACAAAAAGGCGCCAACACGATGCACATGGCCGCCACCCGCATCGGCTACGAGCGGGCCATCCGCGGCATCGCCCGCGTCATCATTCGCGAAACCCCCGTGCTCTGCGGTGTCGGCATCCTCGAGAACCAGCACCATGACACCGGCAGGATCGCCGTCATGCCGCGCGAGGAGATCGAGGCGATGGAGAACAAACTGATCGTCGAGGCCCGCGACATGATGCCGCTGCTGCCGTTCGAGGAGATCGATCTCCTGATCATCGATCGCATCGGCAAGAACATCAGCGGCTGCGGCATGGATCCGAACGTCATCGGCCGCTCCGTCTACGGCTACGTCAGCAGCATCAGCCCCGTCGGTTCCTTCCGGCCTTACATCCGGCGCATCTTCGTCCGCGATCTCACCGAGGAAACCCACGGCAACGCGATCGGCATCGGGCTCGCCGACATGACCACGACCCGGCTCGTCCGCGGCATGGATCATCGCTTCACCTACATCAACGCGCTCACCGCGGTCCAGCCGCAGGTCGCCAAGATTCCGATCTATTTCGACACCGACCGGGAGGCGCTCGAGCAGTCGATCGCCTCGCTCGCGATCACCGACGGCCGACCCCCGCTGATCGTCCGGATCCTGGATACGCTGTCGGTCGCCCGGTTCGAAGCCTCCGAGGCGCTGCTCGGCGAGATCCAGAAGCGCCCCTCGCTCCAGGTGCTCGGCCCGGCGCAGCCGATGACATTCGGGAGCGACGGCAATCTGGTCTGAGATCGGGTTGACCGTGGGATCAAACCATCCCGCGGATGGGGAGAACCCCGCATCGTCGTCCTCGGTGGTTTAAAGCACCCCGAGTTTAACCACCGAGTGCACCGAGTTCACCGAGTGGAGCCGTTGCACTGGAACAGGAGCAGCAGGAAGGTCAGGAGGGTGGTTGGGCCGCTTCCTGGCTTCCTGGATTCCGGCTCAAACCCGGCTCGATCGGGGTGACCCTGAGCTCTTGTCGCACGGGCAAGACTGGGCCGCTACCGCCCTTCTTGCGGCCCTTCCGCCCTTGCGGTCGGACCGGGTTCCCAAAATATCGCGCCCGCGCGGTCGTTCGCGCTTACCCCCTACCCTCCCCGTGGATCCCCTTCTCCTCCTGTTCATCGGCATGGCGGTCGTCATCGCCAGCATTGTCTGGCTGAAGCTCAATGCCTTCGTGGCCATGCTCGCCGGCGCCATCGTCGTCTCGACCCTGACCCCGGCCGCGCACATCGAGCGCCATGTGCTGGCGCAGGGCGGTACCCCGGCCGCCGCGACGGCCCGGGCCCACGAGGCGCTCGGCGCCAAGATCGCGGCCAAGTTTGGCAACACCGCCGCGCAACTCGGCCTGCTGGTGGCGATGGCGTCGATCGTCGGTTCCTGCCTGCTCGCCAGCGGCGGCGCCGAGAAAATCGTGCGTTCGTCACTGGCTCTTTTCGGCGAGCCCCGGGCTCCCCTCGTTTTCTGGATCAGCGGCTTCGTCCTCGGAATACCCGTCTTCTTCGACACGGTCTTTCTCCTGCTGATTCCGCTGGTGCGCGCCATGACCCTGCGGACCGGGCGCAATTATCTGCTCTTCATCCTGTGCACGGCGGCCGGGGCGACGATGACGCATTCGCTGGTTCCGCCGACCCCCGGACCGCTTTTCGTCGCGAGTGCGCTCAAGGTCGATCTCGCGCTGATGATAGTCGGCGGAATTGCCCTCGGCATCTGCAGTTCCGCCGTCGGCGTCGCCTACGCTTTCTGGGCCAACCGGCGCTGGCCGAAGGAGCTGATCGCCCCGTCGGGTGAGGCTCCGGGAACGTCACAGGTTTTCACCGCCAAGGCCGACCGTGAACTGCCGCCGCTCTGGCTGGCGCTCGCGCCGATCGTCGTACCGGTGCTCCTGATCTCCGCTCAGGCCATCGTCCAGGCCAGGGTGCCCAAGGGAGCCTCGCTGGGGGCACTCGATGCCATCGGCCACCCGAACATCGCCATGGCGCTCGCCGCCCTGATCGCGCTCGCGACCCTCGCCTGGAAGCAGCACGGCGATCGCGCGGTGATGAAGACGCAGGTGCAGGAGGCGCTGGCCGATGCCGGCATGATCATCCTCGTCACCTGCGCCGGCGGCATCTTTGGCGGCATCCTCCAGGAGACCGGCGTCGGCGAGCGGATCAAGGGACTCTCCGAGGCCTACCGAATTGGAGTGTTGCCGCTCGCGTTCTTCGTGACCGCGCTGGTCCGCGTCGCCCAGGGCTCCGCCACGGTCGCGATGGTGACGGGCGTTGGCATCCTCAGTGGCTTCGGGTCCGCGGCCACCCTCGGCTTTCATCCGCTCTATCTCGCCCTCGCAATCGGCTGCGGCTCCAAGCCCGGCCCGTGGATGAACGACAGCGGCTTCTGGGTCGTGAGCAAGACGAGCGGCCTGACCGAGGTCGAAACCCTCCGCAGCTACTCCGTCATGTTCACGATCATGGGCTTTGCTGGCTTCGGGCTGGTGGTGCTGGCGGCGTATTTTTTCCCGATGGTTTGAGACGGAAGCCCGACACGAACACGGAAGGTCGTTCGGATCGCTGTGGGTCGGAGCCTGAAGCCAGGAATCCAGGAAACCATCCCGTGGCTGCCGCACGCCGACGGCGACTTGATTGCCACACCGCCTGACCGTTGTCCGACCTTTGGCTCTACCGCATGGATTCTTCGCTGCGCTCAGAATGACAGAGTATTCACACAGTCTCGTGCGCGAGTGGCGCACTCGCCGGACTCTTGTTCCAAAGCCCGGTGCCTTGATCCCGCTCATCCCGGCTCGTCTCCTGTCAATCCTGTCCAAGGTTTGGATTCGGAACCGATCCATCCGGTGACAGGATCGACAGGATTTTAAGGAGGCGAGTATTGGCTTACGACGGCACACCCCAGGCTAAACGGTCTTCACCGGTCAGCGCGCCCGACGAAGCTCGCAGAGCGTAGTCGGGAGACCGGTGCTACCCGGAGCAGCGTGAAGTGGAGCAACGTCCCTCTCGCGTTCGGTCCCCGCTGTTTTACCTTACCCTCCACCCCGCCCTATGAAGACCTTCACTCCCGTTTTCCTGCGTCGTTTCCGCCCGTCTTCAACGGCCTTCCGGTTCGCGGCGGCGCTGGCCGGCGCGGTCCTTTCCGTCCACGCCGCCGATCCGACGATCAAGATCACCTCCGCCATGTCCGCGCCCGAGTGGGCGAAACTGGAGCGGCGTCTCCTCGAGGAGTCCGTCCCGGCCGCCCGCGAGTTCACCCAGAAATACTATGACGATCGCGGCTACTTCCAGCACTTCGTCCGCTGGGGTGCAAACGATGGACCGGACGACGCCTTCGAAAACTTCACCGGCTGGCCCGAGTTGCACGCGCTGGGCGCGAGCGACGAGATCCGCGACCTCTATCTCCGCACCTGGAATGGAATGATCCAGCAGTTCACCGAGGCGAAGACCACCGACGTGCCGATTGGACGTCAGGGAATGTTCCAACGTGAATTCTCCGTCCAATCCGACTGGATGCACCACGGCGAGGCGCTCCGGACGTTTAACGTCATGGGTCTCTCCGTCCCCCACCTGCCCCTCTACCAGTCCCGCGCCCGGCGTTTCGCCGCGATGTACATGGGCGAGGACCCGGGCGCCCCGAACTACGACCCGGAACGCCGGCTCATCCGCTCGATGATGAATGGCAGCCGCGGACCCATGCTGCGTCCAGCGACCGCCCTCGACTGGGTCGGCGATCCGTTCGATGTCTCCAAGTTTGTCGCCGGCCACGGCGAGAGCACGTACGCGCAGTTCCTCGAGCACTATCAGGAATACACCGACGTCGTCGGCGATCACTTCATCAACCTCGTCGCCACCACGCTGCCGCTCAACGCCTACCTTCTGAGCAACGAGCCCAAGTACAAGCAGTGGATTGTGGAGTACATGGACGCCTGGCTCGGCCGGATGAAGCAGAACGGCGGCATCATCCCGAGTTACATCGGACTCGATGGGAAGATCGGCGGACCCGGGCGCAAGTGGTGGAACAACGCCTACGGCTGGGGCTTTAGCCCGGTGAATCCGGTGACTGGCAAACGCGAGGACCGGAACCGGATCCCGCGCGCGCTCGTCGGCTTCAACAACGCGCTGCTCGTGACCGGCGATCAGCGTTACGTCGATGCCTGGCGCGACATGAAGACCGCGATCAATTCCAGCGCCCGCACCGTGAATGGCAGCAAGGAATACCCGACGATGTACGGCGCCGACGGCTGGTACGGCTGGCAGTCGCGGCCGTGGAACGTTGGCGCCCTCGAAGTCTGGTACTGGTCGATGCGGCAATCGGATCGCGCCGCCGTCGGCAAGAACGACTGGGTGGAGTTTCTCGAGGGGAAGAATCCCGGCTATCCCGAGGCCGCGCTACGCAGGGATCTCGAAGGCATCCCGACGACGCTCGCGGCGATGCGAAAGGATCCGCTGACACCGGAAACGCGGCTCGCCGACAATGCGATGGCCTACAACCCGGTGCAGACGACCGCGCTGATCCAGTTGATGTGGGGCGCACTGGTCCCGGGCCGCGAAGGCAGCCTGCTGAATGCGCGGCTGCGCTATTTCGATCCGGCCCGCAACCGCCCGGGCATTCCCGAGGATGTCGGCGCGCTGGTGTCCGAACTCACAGCCGACGGCACGACCGTGACCCTCGTCAACCTGAGCCCGAGCGCCTCCCGCACCGTCACCGTGCAGGCCGGCGGCTACGGTGAGCATCAGTTCCGCACCGTCGAGACGGGCGGGAAAACGACGCCGGTTAACGGCAACACCTTCGCCGTGGAGCTGGCCCCCGGCGCTGGCGCCGTGCTGAAAATCGCGATGACCCGATACGCGAACCAGCCGAAGGTGCGCTGAGCCAGACCCATGCCGTTGGACGTCCCTGTCCGACGAAACTGCCGAACCCCGCCTGGCCTGCCAGACGAAGCCTTGGCGAAGGCTGGCGTCCCCACGGGGATTGGTTGATCCCGCCAAGCGGGCTCAAGTGTCTTACACTCGCGCTGCTGCGCGCCCCTTCTCCAGCCGGCTTTGCCGGCTTCCGTCGAACCCCTCCGGGGTTCTCATCCCCGTTTACGGGGCCTCCGGCGGCGTAGCTCTGGCGTCCCCACGGGGATTCGAACCCCGGTTCTCTCCGTGAAAGGGAGGCGTCCTAGACCAGGCTAGACGATGGGGACTAGCACAGAGCGGGGCAACCTACGGTCCGACCCCCACCGCGCAAGGCAATTTTCCCATGGCGGGCTTGCTCCCCGCCCGTCTTGTTTGTGCAGTTCCTCCCACCCCTCTCCCCGGTTTCCACCTCCGGCGCCGGGATCCGGGCCACCCCGCTCATGACCCCATCCCTGCCCTCCTCGCGCGCGTGTGTTTCGCCTTCGCGCCGTCCCAACCTCCGCCCGGCTGCGCTCGGGCTGCTCCTGCTCGTGACCGTGACAACCGCGCTGGCGCAGATGAAGACCAACCTGGGCTACGACCGCATTCGGAATTCCGCCAACGAGCCGGGCAACTGGCTGACCTACGGCGGAAATTATGCCGCCCAGCGCTACTCGCTCCTCAGCGAGATCTCGCCCGCGAATGTGGCGAACCTGAAAGTGATGTGGATGTACCAGCAGGCCGAGACCGTCCGCTGGGAGGTCACCCCGCTCGTCGTCGATGGCATCATGTACTTCAGCGAGCGACCGACGATCGTCACCGCGCTCGACGCCAAGTCCGGCCGCGTGCTCTGGACCTATCGCCGGCCCGCCTTGCCGGCCGACGTGCCGATTTGCTGCGGCGTCAACAATCGCGGGATCGCTGTCCTGGGTGATGCGGTCTACCTGAACACCTTCGACGCGCACCTGGTCTGCATCGATGCGAATACCGGAGTGGAGCGCTGGGACAAGGTCGTCATCGATTACAAGGGCGGTTACTCCATGACCGGCGCCCCGCTGGCGGTGAAGGACAAGATTGTCGTCGGCGTGGCCGGCGGTGAGTTCGGCATCCGCGGCTTCATCGATGCCTACGACGCCAAGACCGGCGAGCGAGCCTGGCGTTTTTATACCATTCCCGGCAAAGGCGAGCCCGGCAACGAAACCTGGGGCCCGGGCGATAGCTGGAAAACCGGCGCCGCCTCCACCTGGGTGACCGGCTCCTTCGACCCCGAGCTTAACACCCTCTACTGGGGCACCGGCAACCCCGGACCCGATTACAACGGCGACGACCGGCCGGGCGACAACCTCTACTCCGACTCCGTCGTCGCGGTCGACGCCGACACCGGTAAATACAAGTGGCACTTTCAGTTCACCCCGCACGACCTCCACGATTGGGACGCGTGCCAGGTCCCGGTGCTCTTCGACGGCATGGTGAACGGCCAGCCACGCAAGCTGATGTCGTTCACCAACCGCAACGGGTTTTACTACACGCTCGATCGCACCACCGGGAAGTTCATCGCGGGCGAGGCCTACGCGAAACAGACCTGGGCCAAGGGACTCGATGACAACGGCCGTCCCATCGTGCTGCCGAACACCGCGCCAACGCCGGAGGGCAACCTCGTGTATCCCCAACTGGGAGGAAATTCCAACTGGGCGGCGCCCGCGTTCAATCCCCTCACCGGCCTCGTATACGTCAACACCCGGACCGAGTCGGGCCATATCTATGTGAAGACGCCGTGGGCCTACGAATTCGGGCAGCACTTCGAAAACGGCGGCGGCCGCGCTGTCCTCGGTGAGGAATCCGTCGGCATGCTCCAGGCGATGGACGCCACCACCGGCAAGACGGTCTGGGCTTTCCGGCTGAAGAATATGTCCGGCGCCAACGTGATGACGACCGTCACCGGCCTGGTCTTCAGCGGAGCCGACCGCGACTTCTATGCCGTCGATGCCCGCGAGGGCAAACTGCTCTGGAGTTTCCCCGGCGGCGGTTCCATCAGCGGCGGCCCCATCACCTTCAACGCGGACGGCAGGCAGCGCATCGCCGTGCCGATGGGTTCGGTCATCGTGTGCTTTGGACTGTAACCCTTCGACCCGTCGCAATCATGAAAACATTCCTCTCCGCCGGTTTTCTCGGCGCGTTGATCATTGTCGCCGCCCTGGCCCTGCGCGCCCAGGACGCTCACGTCGAACCCGCGGCGAAAGCCACCGCTGAAAAAGCCGCCCCGGCCAACGTCGGTGGAGCCAAAGGCAGGGGCGCCCCGGACCCTGCCGCCCGCCCTGAGCCCGCCGCCGCGACGACCACGAAGAAAGGTGGCGCCGGCCGGACGGTCAGCGAAGCCGACCTCGCCACCGATCTGGAGAAACTGATGGCCAGCCCCGAGGCCCTGGCCCGCGGCCGGCAGATCTTCGAAATGCAGTGTGTCACGTGTCACGGCCCCAAGGGTGAGGGCGACCGCGGACCCATGCTCGCGCAACCCACGCTCGTGAAGGCAACCGACGATCCCACCCTGATCACGATTGTCGCCCGCGGCATCCCCGGCACGGAGATGCCCGGTGGCCGGATGAAGGCGGGCGAGGCGCCCTATCTCGCGGCGTATGTGAAATCGCTCGGGCGGATCCCGCAGGAGAAGGTCCCGGGCGATGCCGCCCTCGGAGCCGCGCTCGTGAAAGGCAAAGGCGCGTGCCTGAGCTGTCACACGGTCGCCGGTGAAGGCACCGCGGCCATCGGCCCGGATTTGTCGGACATCGGCGCGCGGCGCAGCCCCGCCTTCATCCGCCGCTCGCTCGTCGAGCCCAGCGCGGACGTGCCGCTCTCCACCACCGGCGCCCAGAATTTCGCCTTCATCCGGGTCAAGACCAAGGACGGCCGGGAAGCGTCCGGCGTACGCATGAGCGAAGGCACGTTCTACGTGCAGTTCCGCGACATCACCGGCGCGCTTTATTCCTTCCCGAAATCCGAACTCGCCTCGGTCGAGAGCGACCGCACTTCGCCCATGCCCGCCTACTCCGGCCTCTACACCCCCACCGAGATGGATGATGTGATCGCGTATCTCACCACGTTGCGCGGGAAAAAACCTGAGCAGCCGAATCGTTGATTAAGGCTGAAGGACGCTCGTCGTCGCCAAAGTAGATCAAGAGACGTTAGCCGGCCGGGCGTGAACGAGCCTGTACGCATTTCGTAGGGCTTGTCATCTCTGCAGTGGCATGGGTCTCCAGACCCATGACGGCGGATCGGAATGCCCATCACGGGTCGGGAGACCCGTGCCACGCCCCGTGATCCTCTTCGCGGATCCACGCCTCAAGCCAGCCGCCACTCTTCCCGCGTGAACCGGCGCACGATGAGATACGCCAGGGGATGCAGCACCACCATGGCATAGAAACAGTAGTCGTAGGACCAATGGGTGATCGTCCAGACGACCGCCTGGTTCATGAGGATGCCGCCGATGGCGCTGCCCGCGGCGATGAAACCAAAGGCCGTGCCGAGAATCGGCTTGGGCACCAGATCCACCACATAGGTGCTGATGCTCGCCAGCCAGCCGGTGTGCGCGAGCACCACCACCATCGCGATCGCGAACAGCCCGGTACTGGTGGTTGAATACGCTGCGAGCGGCGCGACGGGCACGATCACGGCACAGCCCAGCATCACCCGCAGCCGCGCCGGCCGGGCGGACCAGCCGCGCTTGATCAACGCGCCGGCGAGCACCCCGCTGAACACGAAGCCGATGTCCGCCGCCAGGAAGATCAGCCACATGCTGGCCAGGTCCTGCTGCGTGAAACCGCGGTCTGAATACAGGTACTTGGGCAACCAGAACTGAAAGAAGTACCAGACCGGATCCGTCAGCAGCCGCGCCGCCATCAGCGCCCACACCGCGGGCGTGCTCAGGATCGCCTTCCAGCGCGCTCCCTCCGAGAGCGCCGGCGCGACCGGCGGGGCGGGTTCGCTCCCGAGGATCAGCGCGCGTTCCTCCTCGTGGAGCGCACGGTGCTGCGCCGGCGGGCGAAAAACCACATACCACAGGACCGCGAAAACCAGGCCCAGCAATCCCGTCGCGATGAACGCGCTGCGCCAGCCATACCGGGTCGCCAGCCCGATCACCAACAGCGGCGCAATCGTGGCTCCGACTGAGGCGCCCGCGCCGTAAATCCCCACCGCCAGCCCGCGATCCTTGGGCGGGAACCACTCCGAGACGACCTTGGGGGACGCCGTGTACCCCCCCCCCCCCCCCCC
>CAINHV010000310.1 GCA_903848965.1 uncultured Opitutia bacterium
GCATAGATCTCACCCCCTTGCTCAGCAAGATAGGCGCGAAGTCCGCCGGGGAAGGGCGGCTCTTCCTCAGCTTCAGCTGCGATGATAAAAGTGACGCCACCGGCTTGCTCCACGCCTGTGCCATTCGACATTACGATGACAAAGGCGCCTTCCTCCGCGAGTCCCCCGTGAAAGTTCAAGACGGAGCCTTCGGTAAAAAGACGTTCACGCTCACCACAGTCCTTCCCCTGAAACGCTGATTACGATAGGTGACATCACCTGTGTTTTCCCCTCGCCAACTGTCCCTGATTAGACCCCTCTGGCTTGCCCTTTAAGGTGGGGTGGCGCGCTTAGCCTGATAACCTGCATCAGGATTATCGATGCACGCTGGCGACCCAGATGTGTTATGGTGATTCACCATGAAAACTAAATCTGGTGTTTTCTCATTTGAAGGGCGTATCGGCCTAGAAGAATACTGGGGGAATATAGGTGTAACTATTATTGTTGGATTTGGATTTATGTTTCTGGCGGAAATCGGATTAGGCTGTTTTGCGCTCCCGCTGCTCCCTTGCTATCTCTGGTATGTACTAGCGTTCATGTCGAAACGTTGCCACGACCGTGGGAATTCCGGCGCATTTATACTCTTTCCATTTTATCCCCTAGTTTTGGCCTTTGGTGAGGGCGATGCAGGTGATAACGAGTATGGCCCGAATCCGCATGGTGTGACGAAGGATATAGTCGAGAAGGTGAAGTTGTTTCGCGAGGCTGCTGACCAAGGGGATGCCGAGGCCCAAGCAAAGCTGGGGTATGCCTACTACCATGGTTCAGGCGTGGTGAAGGACGAGATTGAGGCTTATGCTTATTTGAACCTTGTCAGGATGACGGACGAAAACGTCAGCAGGAACCTAGCCATTCTTGAAAAGGACATGTCACCAGACCAGATTGCCGCCGGTCAGAAGCGCACGAAGGAATTACAGAAAGAGATCGCGGCGAAGCTAGCGACGAAGTATGCGGAGTTTGAGGCATTTGAGGGTTGCAAGGCGAAGGCTGAAAAGGGTGATCGGGTGGCCCAATTCAGCTTGGGGGTGTGCTACCGTGACGGCGCAGGCGTGGCAAAGGACGAGACTCAAGCCGTCTCGTGGTATCACAAGGCCGCTGAGCAGGGGGATGCCAAGGCCCAGTACATCCTGGGGGTTTGCTACGAGAACGGCGCAGGCGTGGCAAAGGACGAGGTACAAGCCATATCGTGGTATCGTAAGGCCGCCGACCAAGGTCTTGCTCTAGCCCAATACAACCTAGGGGTTTGCTACCGCATCGGCACAGGCGTGGCGAAGGATGCGGTCGAGGCGGTGGCGTGGTTTCGAAAGGCCGCCGAGAAGGGAGATGCCGAAGCCCAATTTAGCCTGGGGATTAGCTACGCCCGCGGCCATGGCGTTGCGAAGGATTTGGTCAAGACGGTGACGTGGTTTCGAAAGGCCGCTGACCAGGGGTATGCCAAAGCCCAATTCAACCTGGGGGTGTGCTACTACGACGGCACAGGCGTGGTGAAGGATCCGGTCGAGGCGTATGCCTATTGGAACCTTGCTGGGACTACGGAAGAAGATGCCTGCAAGAATCTTGCCATCCTCGAAAAGAAGTTATCACCCGAGGCCAGACTCCAAGGGCAGCAACGCACCAAGGAACTACAGAAAGAGATCGAGGCAAAGATAGCGGCGAAGCAGGCCGGCAAGTAAGGCGGTTCTGCGAGCCCCATTAGACCCCTCTGGCTTGCCCTCAGCGGAGAGTGAGGCGCTAAGACTGATAGCCTGCATCAGGTTTATCGATGCACGCTGGCGACCCAGATGTGTTATGATTTTTCACCATGACTAATAAATATGGCAATTACACATTGGAGAACCGCATCGGCCGTGAAAAATACTGGGCCCAACTAGTGATTTTTATCATTCTTAGTATTCTTATTCAAGTAGCAGGGAGCATCGCTGTTTTCGCTGTTTTAGTCGCGCGCGTCACCCCCGTGGTTGACTATCATCTGGACGGGGGTATCTAAGATTATGTCCATCGTAGTGCGCTCCGGGCTAGTCACCGTCCTCCTTACCATAATGTTTATGTTGGCTGGCTGTGCTGAGATTACCCGCGAAGACGTTCAGGGCT
This sequence comes from uncultured Opitutia bacterium, assembly GCA_903848965.1. Lineage (GTDB taxonomy): Bacteria > Verrucomicrobiota > Verrucomicrobiia > Opitutales > Opitutaceae > ER46. The sequence goes on from CAINHV010000310.1 coordinate 2,131, forward strand.
ACAAGATAAATGCGGAGAACGGAGAACCCACGGCCCGGTACAACTTAGGAGTACGCACGAATCAGTTGCAGAAACAGATAGAGGCGAAGCAGGCCGAAGTTGTAAAGAAGGCGGGCAAGTGAGGCGGCTGTGGCTGGCCCCTTAGACCCCTCTGACTTGCCCTCAGAGGTGGGGTGAATTAACTATTATTATATAGGTGTAGGTTTAATAACCCCTTGGATCCGTTGCGTCTCCTTTCGCTTGTAGGTTGCTAAGGGCCTAGGAAACTTTGCATAGTCATTCTACTATGAGCGAATCTCCGCAGGTGGTTAAGATTATGCGGGATGAGCAGGTGATAGGCGAATACTCCTTGCCGGAAGTCCTCCGGTTACTTGCGGACGGCACCTTAAGGACTTCGGATTATTATCGGCACAATGGGATGCCAAATTGGATTAAGCTTTCTCAGCTTCAAGACGAGGAACGAGCAAGGGCTAAGACAAGGGAGGACCAATTAGTTGCGGAGGCCGTGAAGGTTCGTTTAGCTGAGCAGGAACGTTTTAAACAGAGGGTGGATGAGAAGGTCCGGTCTCGTCTTGCCGGGGCTGGGTCTCTTCTTGCCGGGGCTAGGAGCAAGGTGGCCCAAAAAACAGGGCTCCTCGGGGGCGTTTTCTTCGTGTGTGGAGTGGTCGGGGCCGTTTCGGCTATCTCCCAACGTGACAAGGCTCAGTCCGCAGGCTCCGTATCGGCCGCAATCATGTTTCTTGCTGGCGATAGGAACTCTTTTTGGTTTGATAAAATTGGTAAATCCGGCTATGAGTTCATTGCTTTTCTTTGCGGTGCGATTGCCCTACTAGGCCTCGGTCTAATTATTGCAGGGCTATCTAGGAAAAAGTGACTGCCCCTAGTGGCTAACCCTTGATCCATAAACTCTCCGGCTAAGGTTTGCCGGCAGAGCTCCAAGGCGAGACTCCCTAGGCTTATGGATTTAGATCCGTACGCGCTCTTTTAAGGTGTTTTGTTTCACCCTTGGTCACGGCCTGCCTAAGCCGAAAGTAAAATGGGCCCACCCGGATTTGAACCGGGAACCAAGGAATTATGAGTTCCCTGCTCTAACCATTGAGCTATAGGCCCGTATAGGAGGTTTTTAGTCCGAAAGGGGGTCGGAGGGGAAGCGGATTCGCCGGGTTGAAATGCGCGGGGCAGTGCCTATGGTGGCAACATGTCACCCCCAGCCGACTTCTCGCGACGTACTTTGCTAAAGGGCTTGCTGGCTGCCCCGTTCCTGGCGGGCTGCTCGGCTTGGCGCACGCCGTCCGCCCCTGACTTGGTCGATCCCGCCAAGGGGCCCGGCGCGGGTTGGTCCATCGTGGTTTTCCCCGATACCCAGAACTACGCCAAGTACGCCAAGAACCAGGCGAACTTTGATCTGATGACGAAATGGGTGCTGGAACATCGTCAGGCTTGGAACGTCCGGCTGGTCATGCACGAGGGCGATTTCGTGGAGCAGAACAACATCGCGGTCGGCGGCGGTCGTGGGTACGGCGACCAGAATTCGGATTCGCAATGGAAATCCGCCAAGCGGGCCTTGCAGGTCTTCGATGGCGTGCTGCCGACGGTCTTCACGACCGGCAACCACGACTACGGCGAGCGCAACGCGGAGACGCGGGCGACGCAGTTCAACGACTACTTCCCGCTGACGCATAATCCGTTGACGTGCGACGTGAAAGGGGGCGGTATCTTTTTCGAGGGACCGCCGACCCGCGACGGCAAGGTGACGTTGGAGAACGCCGCCTATACCTACCGCGCACCGGATGGTCGCGACCTGCTCATCGTCGCCTTGGAGTGGGGGCCTCGGCGTCAAGTCGTCGAATGGGCCCGCGAACTTTTCGCCCGCCCGCGCTTCCGCAACCACTTGGGTATCTTATTGGTCCACGATTACATGCTGCCCAGCAACCTGCGCGACGGGCAGGACGGCGATCGCAAGCGCCCCGGCAACCCGCATTGGTACAAAACCGGCGCAGAAGGGGACACCCACGATGGCGAAGACCTCTGGCAGGCGCTGGTCCGCAAGACCCCGAACCTACGAATTGTCCTGAACGGTCATGAGATGAAGACGCACGTCGGGTACCGCAGCGACGAGAACGACGCTGGACGCAACGTCCACCAGATGCTCTTCAATGCCCAAGGCTTGGGTGGCGGTTCCGACGAACGTGGCAATGGCGGCGATGGCTGGCTGCGCTTGCTCACCTTTGAGCCGGATGGTCGGACGCTCTCCGTGCGCACCTTTTCACCGCTACGGCTCAAGGAAGGCCGTCCGCATTATTGGGACGACCCTCGCTGGCGCTTCGCGGTGAATCTAGGCGGCTGAGGGGCCAGGTTACTTCGTCACCACGTCGATCAGTTGGCTACGGACCGGTACGACCCCTTTGCGGTGTTCAGCCACCGCTTCGGTGAGTCGACGCACCACTTCGGGGTATTGCGCCGAGACCTCATTGGCTTCCGCAGGATCGCGGGCGAGGTTGAAGAGGAGTGGCTGCTCATGCGTCACCGCCTTGGGGTCGCCATAGGAACCTTGGGTGATGAAATGGATTTTCCAATCGCCCAAGCGGGCCGCGAAGAGCCGCTCGCCGCGGTAGAAGCAGAACAACCCTCGGTCGACCGACTGGCCTTGCAGCAGGAGCGGGGATAGGTCCGTGCCGTCCAAAGGGCGAGAGGCCGGCAGCTCCGCCCCGGCGAGCTTCGCTATAGTCGGGTAGAGGTCCAGCATCGTGGCAACGTTATCGGTGGTTCCGGGTTTGATCTTACCGGGCCACCACGCGATACCGGGGACGCGCATGCCACCTTCCCAGGTGCTGCCCTTGCCATCCTTGAGCGGGCCCGCGCTGCCA
>CAINHV010000311.1 GCA_903848965.1 uncultured Opitutia bacterium
CGGCGAAAAACGCCGGCTCTGCCTCAACCACCAGACCCAGCTAACGAGTTTGATCGAGCCTCGGTTTGACCGCGGTTCGTCTCTGCTTAATGGGTCGCCGACCTAGACTTTTGCTTTCGCGGCTGCTTTTGCAGCCTGCAAACGATCGTTCTTAACTCGGCGTGCTTTGCGTTTCCTGACATTAGTGGTGCAAACGGGCATACCGACAACAAGAGGGACATAGTGGATGAAAGCCAGAGGATTAATAACTGGCCGCGCTCGGTAACGTGGGCCTCATCAATATCGCGCGACCGCGCACCCTGCCGGCTCGGGGCGATCCTTCTTCGTCCGCTGCCGAATCCCTCCCGTAGGACGCGGGCCCATCGGGGCAAACATTCGGCCGCGTTCCGAGCCGTCGCAGGGGCGCAGGCTTGCTGCGCCCAAGGCTCAATCGAACGCCAAGGAGGGCGCAGCAAGCCTGCGCCCCTAACCAAGACCGGGTTAAAGGGACAGGCTGATACAGGTTTCCTTCCGGCCCCCAGTTTGTAACATGTTGCAGGCTGCCCCCGTCCGACCGTCTACCCGACCAACGACCGAAATTCTCCCCCATGCGCTTCTCCCCTCTTCTGCTTCTTGCCTGCCTTGGCTCCGCGTCCGTTCATGCCGCCGAGAATGTCGCGGTCCCGATCGAACGCGTGCATCTTTGCTGCGATGAGTGCGTGGAGGGCGTGCGGAGCGCCGTCACCGCGGCCGGGGCCACCCACATGATTGCCGACCAGGATACGAGCCGGCTGGTGCTCTTCGCGCCCGACACGACTGCGGCCCAGAAAGCGGTCAAGGCAATGGTGGACGCCGGCTACTTTGGGCGCTCGAGAAACCCGGCCGTCCCAGTCACCGCCGAGACCGGGGCCAGGGACGCCACGGTCAAAAGCACCGAGGTCGAGGGCGTGCATCTCTGCTGCAGTTCCTGCGTCGAACAGGCCAAAGGCGCGCTGGTTGCCGTGCCGGGAGTCACGAGCGTCGCCGCGGCCACGAACGGGACCACCATCCAGGTCAAAGGCGAGTTCAACGAAAAGGCCGCCCTCGAGGCCTTGTTGGATGTGGGCCTCTCGGGCAAGGTTTCGGCGGAAAAACCCCGCACCGGAAAAATCACCCCATGAGCTCATCCTTCCATTCTCGCCGGCGCTTCCTGCACGGTTCGGCGGCCCTGCTGATCGCGAGCCGGCTGCCGGTGATCCTCCAGGCCGCTCCCGCGGCGGATGCGTGCGAGGCCGCGGCGGAAAAGGCGGTCGCCGAATTGTGGCGGCGTTTTGTCATGCCGGCGCATGGCACGATCCTGCACTACGCGGGACTCAACGGAGAAGTGATTGTGCCGACCGCGGAGGAGTGCGCGGCTCTGCGACCGAATGGCGGTGGCTGGATGACACCGATCGAGGATGGCCCCATGTTCGGTGGCCTCCTCCTCGACGGCCTGTGCAATCGTTGGCGCAAGTTGCGGACCGAGGAATCCGCCACGCAGGCACGGCGAATTGCCCGCGGTCTCGTCAAACTTGCCCACGCCGGCGGGACTCCCGGCTTTGTCGCCCGCGGCCTGACCCTCGATGGGAAAGCCCACTACCCGGGCACCTCGGAAGACCAAACCCTGCCCTGGTTCTACGGACTTTGGCGGTATGTGCGCAGCGGTTTGCCGGAAGCGGCGGAGAAAAGAGAGCTGACGACTCTGATGGAGAAAACCGCGTTGGCACTGGAAGGACACGGCTGGCAGATTCCGTGCGACCCGCTCAGTTTCGGCTATCGCGGCAATTACATCCGGGCGAAACACATCGATGCCGCTCGTCTGTTGTTTCTCCATCGCGCCCTCTACGACCTCACAGGACACGACCGCTGGCTCGAGCGCTACCGGACGGTCGCCAACGAGATCATTGGCGACGAACGCCGGTCCCGTCGGGAATGGTGCGCCGGGGGGATGGATTACGTCAGCCCGTCGATCCCGACCTATAATTTCACCGGCACAGCGAGTGTTTCTCAGAAACTCTGGACCTCGAGCATGTCGCAAGCGGCGCTCCGGGGACTTTGGGAAATGGAAACCGACGAGGAATGGCGTCGCGACTACCGGCGCGGCCTGGTGATCAACGCCCGGAATGCGATCGTGCATCTGGTGCGGCACCGCCGCCTGGAGGAAGGCGACAAACTAACGTTTGATATCGATTGGCACTTTCTCGAGCCGAGTTGGAAACCACAGGCGAACTGCGATGAGGCCATCCTGCTCATGCGAACGCAGCTTCCCCTCTGGGGCCGGCACAATCCGCGGAGTGTCTGGGAGGACGACACGGTGCGTGAACCGCTCTTCGCCGCGTGGATTGTCACGCTGGCGGGCGATCCCGACCTGATGCGCGAGTGCCGGGACGAAATCGACCGCATGCTCGTGCACTACCGCTGGGAGGAGCTCTATAC
>CAINHV010000312.1 GCA_903848965.1 uncultured Opitutia bacterium
CCTCATCTGGGCATTCGCCAATCCGGGCTCACGCGGAGCCGCGAAGGGCGCGAAGGACGACCACGATGAAGGCCGAGGTGATTTCGGCGGCAGGGCATCTGCCGTGGCGCTGGATCCACGTCGCCCTCCGTCATCGGCGCGTGACTCGCAGGCTGTCCTCCTTCGATGCCTTCGCGTGAAACCAGGCCGCGCGGATCGAGCAACGGAGACGTAGCGGCCGGCCTCGCGACGCAAATCAGGCCCGCAATTTACCGGCGGATTTTTCGGCCAGGTAACTCGCGTAGGTCGCCGCCACGCCTTCGCGGAGGGCGATCCGCGCGCGCCAGCCGAGGGCGCTCAGCCGGGAAACGTTCATCAGCTTCCGCGGCGTGCCGTCGGGCTTGGTGGGGTCCCAGACAATCCGGCCGCCGTAACCCGTGACTTCCGCCACGAGTTCGGTGAGTTCCCGAATCGTGACATCCGTGCCCGTGCCGATGTTGATCCAATCGGGCGGAGCCGGCAGGCGCAGCAGGAAGGCCATCGCGTCGGCGAGATCGTCGACGTGCAGGAACTCACGGCGCGGCGTTCCAGTGCCCCAGGCCGTGACTTCGGGACGCTGCGCTTCCCGCGCCGCGTGAAGCCGCCCCAGCAGGCCCGGCAACACGTGGGAGTTCTCCGGATGATAATTGTCCCCGGGACCGTAGAGGTTCGTCGGCATCGCCGAATGAAACAGCACCCCGTACTGCCGCCGGTAATACTGGCACAGCTTCAGGCCGGTGATCTTCGCAAGCGCGTAGGCTTCGTTGGTGGGCTCGAGCGGACCGGTCAGCAGGGAGTCCTCGGGCATCGGCTGCGGCGCGAGTTTCGGGTAGATGCACGAGCTGCCGAGGAAGAGCAGTCGCGACACGCCAGCCCGGTGCGCGCCGTGAATCGTGTTCGCCGCGATCGCGAGATTCTCGAAGAGGAAGTCGGCCGGATAGGTGGCGTTCGCGTGGATGCCGCCGACCTTCGCGGCCGCGACGATGACGGCGTCAGGTTTCGCACGCGCGTAAAATGCCTCGACCGCGGCCTGGTTGGTGAGATCGAGTTCGGCCCGGGTGCGCAGGATCAACTCCACCGCTGGTTCGCGCTGGAACCGCCGGACCAGAGCCGAGCCGACCATGCCGCCGTGGCCTGCAATGAAGAGCTTCATGCAAACGGCGACCGCGACACCCCGGGGAGACTTGCGATCTGGGCCTCGCGTTTCGCCAGGGCCAGATCGTGGTCGACCATGATCTTCACCAGTTCCTTGAAGCGCACCTTCGGTTCCCAGCCGAGCTGCTTCCGGGCCTTCGCCGGATCGCCGATCAAAAGTTCAACCTCCGCCGGCCGCTCGTAACGCGTGTCGTAGCGGACGTGTTTTTCCCAATCGAGGCCGAGCAGCCCGAAGCACTCCTCGCAGAACTCGCGCACGCTGTGGGTCTCGTTGGTGGCGACCACGTAGTCGTCGGGCCGATCCTGCTGCAGCATGAGCCACATCATCTCGACGTATTCCCTAGCGTAACCCCAGTCGCGCCGCGCATCGAGGTTGCCGAGATAAACCTCCTCCTGAAGGCCCAGCTTGATGCGGGTCGCGGCACGCGTGATCTTGCGCGTGACGAACGTCTCGCCGCGCCGCGGGCTCTCGTGATTGAAAAGGATCCCGTTCGAGGCATGCAGCGAGTAGCTCTCCCGATAGTTCACGGTGAGCCAGTACGCATAGACCTTGGCACACCCGTACGGAGAACGCGGCCAGAACGGCGTCTTCTCCGTCTGCGGCACCTCCTGC
>CAINHV010000313.1 GCA_903848965.1 uncultured Opitutia bacterium
CAGGTCGCCGCCTCCCGTCAGGGCAGTGCCTGCGGCGATGATGCGGCTGGAGGGCACGGCGCCCACGGCGGCGATATTGCTGAACTGCACCTTGTAGGTGATGCCGCCGTAGACGTACGGCATGTAGCCCGTAGTCGCGACGCCCAGATACTCAGGGAGCTGCGTAATCCGCGTGGGCACCAAGTTGCCGTTCCGTCGACTCCGTCCTTGCTGGCCAAGGGTCCGATCCAGGAGGAGAAGACCGTCCAGGTTTCCAACATGCGCGGCGCGATCGCCCGCCGGTTGCTCGAGTCAAAGACGCAGCTCCCGCACTTCTACGTCGAAATCGAAGTCGACGCCGCGCCGCTCCTGGCCCTGCGCGAGCAGCTCAACTCCGGCCTTGAGGCCGAGGGCGTGAAGCTCTCCGTCAACGATTTCATCCTCAAGGGCAGCGCCGAGGCGCTTCGCCGGGTGCCGGCCGTCAACGGCTCGTGGGAAGGGACGCAGATTCGCTATTTCAGCGCGGCCCATGTCGCGTTCGCGGTCGCGATCGACGACGGCCTGATCACCCCGGTTGTTCGCGATGCGCACCTGAAGTCGATTTTTCAGATCAGCACCGAGGCCAAGTTGCTCGGCAAGCAGGCCAAGGAGAAGAAGCTCAAGCCGGATCAGTTCACGGGCGGAACCTTCTGCGTTTCGAATCTCGGTATGATGGGCATCCCGCGTTTCAGCGCGATCATCAACCCGCCGAATGCCGCGATCCTCGCGGTCGGCACGACCGTCACGAAGCCCGTGGTGAGGAACAACCAGATCGTGATCGGCCAGACGATGATTCTCACGCTCTCCTGCGATCACCGCGTGGTCGATGGCGCCGTCGGTGCGCAATACCTCGGCGCCTTGAAGACCCTGCTCGAGAGCCCTGCGCTGCTGCTGGTCTGAAGAGAAACGAAGCACGGACGCGGTAGCGCCGGTCTCTGACCGGCGGAGATCGCTTTACCTCACCCTTCTTGCCGCCGGTCGGAGACCGGCGCTACGTCGGAGCGACCGCCACTTCACGCGATCTCACCCGGCGGCGCCACGTTGCCGCCGCCGATCGGAATCGGCCAGGGCTCGCCAGCGGTGAAGCCGCCATCGACGAAGAGCGAGTGGCCGGTCACGTAGTCGGACGCGCCCGACGCGAGAAAAACGGCCGAACCGACCAGATCGGCGGGCGTCGCGATTCGGCCCAACGGAATCCTCCGCTGCCCCCACTCCTGCATGTGCGGCATCGACCACAGTTTGTTGGTCATCGGCGTCATGATGAACCCCGGGCAGAGTGCGTTCACCTGAATGTTGTGGCGGCCGAGTTCCGTCGCGAGCGCCTTGGTCAACTGGCCGACCGCGCCCTTGGTCAGCGTGTAGACCGCGAGATTCGAAAGACCGAAGCCGGTGGTGATCGATCCGACATTGATGATCTTCCCGCTCCGCCGCGTCATCATTCCCTTCGCCACCGCCTGGGTCAGGAACAGCATGCCCGCGACGTTGATCGACAGGATGCGATCAAAGTGCTCGCCCGAGATTTCGGCCAACGGCTCGCGAAAATTCACGCCCGCATTATTCACAAGAATGTCGATCGGCCCGAAACAGGCCTCCGCCGCCGCGGCCGCCGCTGGCAGCGAATCGCGATCTCCGACATCCATGCTCAACGCCTTGGCCTGCCCGCCGGCGGCCTGGATCGCGGCCGTCAGGGTTTCCAGATCCGCGGTGGTGCGCGCCGCGCAGACCACGTTGGCGCCGTGCGCGGCCAGGCCCTCGGCTAGGGCACGCCCAATTCCGCGGCTGGCGCCGGTGACCAGCGCGTTGCGACCGGCAAGGGAAAAGAGTTGGGGAGGATTCATCGGGAATTCGAGCAGTGGGTTTGGCCGCCGAGTCAGTTCGAGCAGCCGCCGAGCGTCCAGAGCGAAGGCGACGCGCCCCCCGCGCCATCCGTCATTGCCAGCTCCTAGCCCTGGCCGCAGCTTGACCGCGCGATGAGTGCGCCCCGCATCCTCCCTTCGTCCGGCATCCAACCCGAAATCGCGATCGGCGCGATCCCGACCGACGAACGCGTCTGGGTTCCGCAGGCCCCGAATGTCTGGTTCCGTCCGCTCCTGCTCAACACGGTCACCGGCGGCTGGTGCAATCTGCTTCGCGTCCGCAAGTCCGGCAGGATCTCGCGACACCGGCATCCCGGGCTCGTCGTCGGTTACGTCATCAAGGGCTCGTGGCGTTACCTCGAGCACCCGTGGGTCGCCGCAGCCGGACACTTTGTTTACGAACCGCCGGGCGAGATTCACACCCTCGTGGTCGACGAAGGCGTCGAGGAGATGATCACGTTCTTCAACATCGCAGGGGCCATGATCTACCTCGACGACCAGGGCGGGCAGAATGGGTACGAAGACGTGTTCACCAAGATCGACATGTGCCGCGCCCACTACCGCAGCGTCGGTCTCGGCGATTACGTCGATCAGTTTATCCGGTGACTGGAAGTAGCGCCGTGTCTCTGACCGGCGAAAAGCGTTCCGCTCAGCGTAAAGACATTCGCCGGTCAGAGACCGGCGCTACTTCCGGTCCACAATTGTGGCCACCCCCTCAGGGTGGCTTCGGCGGGCGAAAGCGATCACTTCTTGGCCTGCCCTGCGGTCCCGCCCCGTCTTCTCCCCATGAAAATCGAGTCCGTCGAAACGATTCTGCTCCAGCACAAGCTCACCCGGCCCACCGGTCCGGCGTCCGTGCTCAACGACTGGCGCAAGACCCTGCTGGTGCGGATCTCGACCGATGACGGTCTCGTGGGTTGGGGTGAAACGGCCCCTTTGGCCGGCGTCCGGGAAACGATCGATACGAGTTACGCCGCCCTGCTCGTCGGCCGCGATCCGCGCGCCATCGGCCTCTCGTGGCGGACGCGCTGGCTCGCCCCGTTCGAAAACCGGCTGGCGATCGGCGCCATCGACATCGCGATGCACGACCTCGTGGGCCAGGCCCTCGGCGTGCCGGTGCACCAACTCTACGGCGGCGCGCGCCGACACCGGGTTCCCGCGTACGCGTCCGGCGGCGGCTATTTCGAAGGAGTCCACCCCGCCGAAATCTGGCCGGCCGAAACGCAGGCGCACGTGGCCCGCGGTTTTCGGGCCATCAAGCTGAAGATTGGCCGCTACGATCCTCGTTCGGAACTCGAGGCCCTCGCAGTCGTCCGCGCCGGACTCCCGTCCAACGTGAAGCTCATGGTCGATGCGTGGGGCTCCTACACGCTGGCCACCGCCCTCATGGTTGGACGCGAGCTCGAGCGCCTTGGGATCACATTTTACGAGGAGCCGCTGCCGCAGTTTGGCTACCGCGGCTACCCGGAACTCGCCGCCCAACTCGACATCGCGATCGCCGGCGGCGAGATGCTCCAGAACCGGCAGGCCTTCAAGGAACTCCTCGACCGGCGCGCGGTGGATATCGTGCAAC
>CAINHV010000314.1 GCA_903848965.1 uncultured Opitutia bacterium
CCCAAACGAAGAACAAGGAACCAAGAACAACTAACCGCTCTTAATTCCCAGATCTTCCGTCTCACATACCGCTCAATTTGGAAGCATTTCGGGCGTCGCGCTCAGTCTCCCTCGCCTTGACCCTCGCCGCTATCTCCGACTTCAGGATATCCGCTCGCCGCACACCCCGCTCCCTGGCATCGGCTGACATCTTCGACTCCAATGCGGCAAGACTTTCCCCTGCGCGCCTGTTCTTCTGGGTCGGGTTGCTGGGATATACGCTGGCGAGACGATAATAGGCGAATGCCTCAACCTCATCCTTGGCCACCCCCGTGCCACTGGCATAGCGATCACCGAGAAGCCCTTGGGAGGACTCGTCGCCCCACCCAGCCGCCATGCGCAGCCACTTCAGAGCCTCAGCGTCATCCTTTTCCACATCCCCACCCTGTCCGTAGAGATGACTCAGCGCACGCAGCGCATCGATCTCCCCTTGTACGGCGGCCGCGCGATACCACTTCAAGACCTCCGGCATGTCCTGCTTGCCATCCCGGAAAGCCAGCCGGCCCTGATGGAGGCTCAACGCGAGCTGATATTGATAGGCGGAGTCGCCCTGCTCGGCGGCGGCGCGGAACCATTTCAAGGCTTCATCGACGTCCTTCTTCACACCATCGCCAAGCAAGTAACAGTTCGCGAGATGATACTGGGACGAATCAAAACCTTGTTCAGCGGCCATCCGATGCCACGTGGCCGATTCGACGAGGTCCTTCGGCGCACCATGACCAAAAGCGTGACGGTTACCTAATTTGTGCTGAGCCAGCGGAAGCCCCTGTTCGGCGGCTTGACGATACCATTTTGTCGCAACTTCCTGATTCGCCTGCACGCCTTGGCCCGTAGAGTAAAAGTCGCCGAGCTGGCACTGGGAAAACCGATCACCCTTGGCGGCCTTGACCATACAATCCTCAAACGCCCTGACCTCGGCGGGAGACATCCCAGCCATCACCGGAGACACACTCATCAGCAGGGCGACCAAGAAATAGGCCGACTTCCGAAACCCAGGGGCATGAGGTGACATGACCATAGGCTGCTCAGACGAGATGACTGGTCAATCCGCGGGCTAGACAAGGGAGTAGGCGAAAACCCTCAATCGGGAAGAACGTTAACAGGCCTGCTTGCTGCGGGCTGAAGAAACCCCGCCAATCATTCGGTCTCCAGTTTCCCCTTGAGCCCTCTCATTCCCCTTGTCCACGTGTCACCGTGCCCACGTGCCCCCTCGCGTGCTCCGCACGCGTTCACCTTTGCACTTCTTCACCTTTGCACTTACTTATCCGTCATCAGCCATCTTCCACCTGTCATCATAGTTTCACCCATGCGCCTCCTCCTCGCCCTCCTCCCCTTCTTCGCTCTCGCGGCTGAGCCTAAGCCGATCCGCGTGCTGGTCTGGGACGAACAGCAGCCCCAGCAAGCCCAAGGCTACGGCGACAAGTTCCTCGGCGAGACCTTGGCGACGGAGCTCGCCAAGAACAAAGACCTGCAGATAAAGACAGCCCGCCTGGCCGACGCCGACCAAGGCCTTTCGGACGCCGCGCTCGATCAGGCCGATGTGCTGATCTTCTGGTGTCACCGTAAAGTGAAGGAACAGGACGACGCCCGCGCCGAAGCCATCGTGAAGCGCGTGCAGGCCGGCAAGCTCGGCTTCATCGCCCTACACTCCGCACACTGGGCCAAACCGTTCGTCCGCCTGATGCAGGAGCGCTCTAAGGCTGACGCGCTCAAACAGCTCCCCCCCGAAGAACGTGCATCGGTCAAATGGGTCTTCGTGAACGAAGCCCCCTACTACAAGGGCGTGAAAGCCGGCGCTCCGCTGACCCCCAACGTCAAACGCGACGGCAATACCTAC